>NZ_JBXSOL010000007.1:0-258012 GCF_057784555.1 Rhizobium sp. CNPSo 3670 | reverse complement strand
TCTATTTCTACTTCAGCTCAACTTCTTCCGCGCCTGCTCGGCAAGCGCTACCTTGAAGGTCTCGTCGCTCCAGCCTTCCCGCAGCGCCTCATGCATCAGCTGCGCCTGCGTCTTCGGCGCCAGCCCGCCGAGCGGCGGGTCGCGGTCGAGATTGGTGGGGAAGGAATAACCTTCGGCGCAGGCGGCGACGGCGTTCGCGATTTCGTCGGACGAGAGCCGGTCTTGTAATGCCTTCAGGGCGGGGAAGAGCGTGGCGCTCATCCTCTCGCGATTGACGGTCTCCATGGCCCGTCCAAAGGCGGAGGAGACCTGCAGGAGGTTGGCGACACGCTTTATGTCGGCCGAACGGTTGGTGCCAGCGGCGTGGAAGAGGGCGGGATTGAAGAAGACGACGTCGCCTTTTTCGAGCGGCAGCTGGACGTGGTTGGCCTCGAAGTAATCCCGGAACTCCTGGCGCTTCAGCGCCAGATAACCCGGTACATAGGTCTGGCTGTGCGGCAGGAAGAGCGTCGGACCGCTTTCGAGCGGCATGTCGCAGTGCGCGACCGCGCCCTGCAGCGTCAGAACAGGAGAGAGCCGGTGAACATGCGCCGGAAACTGCTCGATAACCTTCGATGACTGGAAGCCGAGATGATAGTCGCGATGGGCCGACTGCGCCGCACCGCCCGGATTGACGCGGTTGACCTGCGCCGTCATCTGATAGCTCGGCCCGAGCCAGGCTTCGCTTGCGAGCGCGATAACGGCGTTGCCGTAATATTCGGCGAAATTTTCCGGATCGGCGAGGCAGTGTTTTTCCAGCGAATTCCAGATGCGATCGTTGGCGCCGGGCTTGGCGAAATGATCGCCGCCGCCCGTCGAGGTGCGGTGCTGTTCCTCGATGATGGCATTGAAAATCGCGCTGGCGCGGTCGATGATGCCGGTGTCTTGATAAGCATGTTTGAAAACGACGACGCCTGGGCCTTCGCCGAAGGCTTCGCAGATTTCGGCCAGCACGAGGCGTTTGCCTTCGCCGGTTGCCGCCGCCGTCACCTTGCAGCTGTCATAGATCAGCACGTTCTTCTCGACGGCTGAAGCTGTGGGGTAATCGGCAAGCGCGGTAGTCTTTTCCGCAAGGCGGCGAAAATCGTCGAGATCGCAGGCATCTTCGCTGAGCCAGACTCGGTCGGCGCGCAGTTTCTGCTGATTGTCGGTCTTCATGATGGCTCCTCCTCTTTCGATGAAGGCACTATACGCTGCGATACCGGGTGATGTAGATCAGAAATCCATCAAAAAACCATCAAGCGGATTCCATGGCCCATCCCTTTCTCGTCAAGGACATCGCCTTCCAGGCGGGACTGAGCACCGCCACCGTCGACCGGGTGCTGAACGGCCGGCCGGGTGTGCGTCAGCAGACGGCAATGCGGGTGAGGGCGGCGATCGCCGAGCTGGAAAAACAGCAGGCCGGCGCGATGGGCAGTGGGCGAACGCTGGCGATCGATATCGTCATGGAGACGCCGCAGCGGTTCAGCGATGCAGTGCGCGCCGCTTTCGAGGCCGAGATGGCGGCCTTCCTGCCCGGCGTTTTCCGCTGCCGTTTCCATTTTGCCGAGGTGATGAAGCCGACCGAACTGGTGCAGATTCTCGATCGTATCCGGCTGCGCGGCACGCATGGCATCGTACTCAAGGCGCCTGACGTTGCCGAGGTGGCCGCGGCCGTCGCGCGGGCGGATGCGGCCGGCATTCCGGTGGTGACGCTGGTCACCGATCTGCCGAATTCGTCCCGTATCGCTTACGCCGGCGCCGACAACCGGGCTGCGGGAGAGACCGCCGCCTATCTGATCGGCGAATTCCTCGGAACTGCCGGCGGCAAGGTGCTGGTGACGCTGTCGAGCGGGCGGTTCCGCGGCGAGGAGGAGCGCGAAATCGGCTTTCGCCGCGTCATCCGCGCCCATTATCCCGCAATCGGCATTGCCGAAATCAGCGAAGGGCACGGCACCGATACCGCCACGGGAGCGCTTGCGGCGGCAGCACTTGCGGCTGATCCAGCCATCAATGCCGTCTATTCGATCGGCGGCGGCAATCGCGCGGTGCTGGCGGCCTTCGATGCGGCAGAGCGTCCCGTCCGCGTCTTCGTCGCCCACGATCTCGATGCCGATAACCGCGCCCTGCTTGCCGCAGGCCGTATCGGCTTCGTGCTGCATCACGATCTCAGAACCGATGCCCGCTCGGCCTTCAGGGCAATCATGAGGCGGGCACAAGCACCGGGGCGGGCCGTTCCAGCTTCACTTTCTTCCGTCGAAATCGTCACGCCCTATAATATGCCCACGCCCGGTTGAGCCAATTGACTTCCTTCCACGCTGAGTTCGGGCTACAGCTTCGGAACGGACAAAGGTGAGCGGCATGGATTACAGCGACGTCAGCACGATTGCGGCCTGGGTTACGGAGCAGGGACTGAAGGGCGCTTCGGAAGCGGAGCTCATGACCGGCTTCTGCGCGGCCTGCCGCGATGCCGGCCTGCCGCTCGACCGCGGCATGGCGCTAATGGACACGCTGCACCCCGTGCATGAGGGCAGGGCCTTCCGCTGGGACAGCGTGGAAGAGATCGAAACCGAATTCGAGTATGGCCCGACGGGCTCGGGCGAAGCGGCTGCGACCTGGCAGCGCTCGGCCTTCTATTATCTTTGGTCGGGCAACGAGCGGGAGGTCCGCCGACGCATCGGCTTCGGCGATCCGATCGATTTCACCATGCTCGACAAGATCGCCGAAGCTGGTAACACCGATTTTGTAGCAATGATGCATCGTTTCAGCGAAGCCGGCACGATCGGTGAGATGGATTGCTTCTTTTCGCATTTCGCAACCAAGCATCCCGAGGGTTTCTCGGAGCACGATATCGCCATTCTGCGCAAGCTCGTGCCGGTTCTCGGACTGGCGATCAAGTGCATTGCGCTCGGGCGCATCGCCCGCACCATCGCGGAAGTCTATCTCGGCGAGGATGCGGCGCGGCAGGTGATGGAAGGCAAGATCAGCCGCGGTAAATCGGAGCGGATTTCAGCTGCGCTGTGGTTTTCCGATCTGTTGAACTACACCAAGATTTCGGATCGCGTGCCGCCGGAGGAAATCATACCGCTGCTCAACGATTACAGCGAGGTAGCGATCTCGGCGATCCATGAGGCGGGCGGCAATGTGCTGAAGCTGATCGGCGATGGTGTACTCGCCATCTTCAAAGGCGAAGTGCCGGCCGAGACCTGCCGGGCGGCGCTGAGGGCGGAATCGCTACTTCGGGAAAAACTCACTAAGCTGAATGCCGCACGCGCCACCGACGGCCGGCCGACGACCGATGTCTATATCGGTCTGCATATCGGCGATGTCTTCTACGGCAATATCGGCAGCCAGGACCGGCTGGACTTCACCGTCATCGGTCCCGCCGTCAACGAGGTCAGCCGGATTGCCTCCATGTGCCGCTCGGTCGACCTTAACCTGCTGATCTCTTCCGATTTCGCCGCGGCCATACCGGTGGAAGAGCGTGCCGCGCTTGCCTGCGTCGGACGTTATGCGCTGCGCGGCGTGCAGCGTGCGCAGGAACTCTACACGCTCGACAGCGCCCAGCTGAACGACTGACTTTTTCACGAAACCTTCGAGGCTTAACGCAAGAGGCCCTGGCCGCCGTCGATCCAGATCGGCGTGCCGGTGATGTGCCGGGCGCGATCGGAGGCAAGGAAGAGGATGGTTTCGGCAACATCCTCGCTTTTGCCTGCCTTTCCGCCGGCAATCGGGATATCGCCCTGCGGCCAGATGACCGGCACCTCCGTCTCCTCGCGACGGCGGCTGTCGGTATTGGAGCTGATGTTGGTCTCGATCTCGCCAGGGCAGACGGCATTGACGCGGATGCCGTGCCGGCCGAGTTCCAGGGCGAGCTGCTGCACCATGGCGACCTGGCCGGCCTTGGTTGCCGTGTAGGCGGTGGCACCCGGCGTCGTAAAGGTGCGGGTGCCGTTGATCGAGGAGACGACGACGATCGAACCGCCACGGCGCTTCAGGTGCGGAACCGTCAGGTGCAGGGTCAGGTAGGTGCCGCGCAGATTGACGGCGATGGTCTTGTCCCATTCATCCGGCTTCAGATCGTCGATGGGCGCCCAAACCCCATTGATGCCCGCATTGGCAATGACGATGTCGAGGCCGCCGAAGGTGTCGGTGAGCTTCTTCACCGCGGCTCTCATTTGCGCTTCGTCGCTGGTGTCGGCCGTCAAGGCGATCGACTGACCGCCGGCGGCGGTGATCTCGGCGCAGGTCTTTTCGACTTCGTTGGCGGTGCGGCTCAGGACTGCGACCCTTGCTCCCTCGGCGGCGAGCCTTAACGCAGCCGCCTTGCCGATACCGGAACCGGCACCCGTCACCAATGCGATCTTTCCCTCAAGCTCCATGGGCTGCCTCCTTGACCTTCTGTCGATAGCAATGTTCAGCGCGACAGTTGGTTCCGGAGGCGGCGGTGGCTGGGCTATCAGAGGAGCGCTTGCCGCAATGCCCATTTTTCCGGCCCGTGGACGGCGGCGAAAAGCAGGCCGGCCAGGAAGGTGAAGTGATCGATGAAGAAGCCGAATTCGGCCTGGTTCTGTTGCCAATGCGACGGTCCGTGGAAGGCGAAGGCAAGGAAGATCACGTAGATGCCTGCCAGCAGGCTCGCCTCGGTGAAGAAGGCGCCTGATATGAAGGCAAGGGCCAAGGTGATCTCGAAAAAGGCTGCGACCCAGGTGAGGAAAGTCGCCATCGGAAAGCCGGCGGCAGCGATATAGCCCGCCGTGGCGCCGATATCAGCGAACTTGAAGCCGGCGGCCATGAAGAAGATGAAACTGAAGATGATGCGGGCGACGATGACTGCAATTGCTCTGGCCATTCCGAAATCTCCTCTTTGAGTTTCCACTATGACGGATGAAGCGCCCAATCTCCGACAAGGCGTTAAAAAAGGGCGGCTTGCGCGACCCTTTCACTTTCACCACTCGGCGAAGCTGCCATCGGCATGGCGCCAGATCGGATTGCGCCAGCGGTGGCCCCCCTTGGCGCGCTCGATCACATAGGCTTCGTCGACCTCGATGCCGAGACCCGGCCCCTGCGGGATGGAAACGAAACCATCGGCATAGTGGAACACCTCCTTGTTGGAGATGTAGTCGAGGATATCATTGCCGGTATTGTAATGGATGCCAAGGCTCTGCTCCTGGATGAAGGCGTTATAGCTGACGGCGTCGACCTGCAGGCAGGCGGCAAGCGCAATCGGGCCGAGCGGGCAATGCGGCGCGAGCGCCACGTCGTAGGCTTCGGCCATCGCCGCGATCTTGCGGCACTCGGTGATGCCGCCGGCATGGGAAAGATCCGGCTGGATGATGTCGACGTAGCCGTCGGCGAGCACCTGCTTGAAATCCCAGCGGGAATAGAGCCGTTCGCCGAGTGCGATCGGCGTTGAGGTGTGGTTGACGATATCGCGCAGCGCTTCCTTGTTTTCAGACAGCACCGGCTCCTCGATGAACATCAGCTTGTAGGGGTCGAGCTCCTTGGCGAGAACCTTGGCCATCGGCTTATGGACGCGGCCGTGGAAATCGACGCCGATACCGATATGCGGGCCGATCGCCTCGCGAATGGCGGCGATGGTCTTGACCGCCTTTTCCACCTTCTCGTTGGTGTCGACGATCTGCATTTCCTCGCAGCCATTGAGCTTGATCGCCTTGAAGCCGCGGGCAACCACCTTCCTGGCATTGTTGGCGACATCCGACGGGCGATCGCCACCGATCCAGGAATAGACCTTGATGCGGTCGCGCAACTGGCCGCCGAGCAGCGAATGGATCGGCTGGCCGAGCGCCTTGCCCTTGATATCCCAGAGCGCCTGGTCGATGCCGGAGATCGCGCTCATATGGGCGGCGCCGCCGCGATAGAAGCCGCCGCGATACATCACCGTCCAGTGGTCCTCGATCAGGAAGGGATCCTTGCCGATCAGGTAGTCTTCCAGCTCATGGACGGCGGCCTCGACGGTCAGTGCACGGCCTTCAACGACCGGTTCGCCCCAGCCGACGATGCCTTCGTCGGTCTCGATCTTCAGGAACAGCCAGCGCGGCGGAACGATATAGGTGGTGAATTTGGTGATCTTCATCTTAGGTCTCAATCTCTTCTCGGATTTGCGATGGGACAGCGTGTCCACGGCCTCTCGTGCTCGATCATTTCGTTCTGCCGATCGCCTTCTCGGCGGCGGCAAGGTCGCGCACCGCAAGATCGAGCATGCGATTGGCGCATTCCCTGGCGCCTGTTTTGTCGCGCATGCGCAAGGCCTCGACCAGCTCGCCGTGAACGAGCACTGCATCCTCGCGATTCTCGACGGCGATGTTGGAGGCATGCAGCGCATATTTCAGCGCTGCGTGAATGGCGCTCGACAGACGGCGGAACACCTGGTTGTGGCTGGCGGTGAGCAGCACCGTATGAAACATCACGTCGGCTTCGGTGAAGCTTTCCGGATCGCCTGCGCTGTCGCGCATCTGACGCCAGGCCCTGTCAAGATCGGCGATCTCCTGGGCGCTGGCGCGTTCGGCGGCATATTCGGCGGCAGCCGGTTCGATAGTGCGGCGCGCTTCGAGAATGCAGCCGAGCAGGTCGAAGTCCCTGATGTAAGGTCCCATCCAGTCGAGCACTTCGGCGTCCAGGATGTTCCATTCATCCCGGTCGCAAACGGTCGTCCCGACCCGCGGCTTGCCGCGGACGAGCCCCTTGGATTCAAGGACTTTCAACGATTCGCGGATCACGGTGCGGCTGACTCCGTAGAGTTCGCAGAGGTCGTTCTCGCGGGGCAACGGCGAGCCCGAGGGATAGCGATCTGCGCAGATGTCCTGAGCGATCGCTGCCGTGACGTTGCGGCGTACGCGGGGCCGGCGTTCGCTACCGGAGCTTTCCGTTCGGCCCTGTTCCTCGGTCGATTCCAACTTCACCTCTCCGCAATCTCTCCCAGGCAGCAACCGAACCTGATTATCCGAATTCGGTCCGCTTTGCGACGGGTCCATCGGGCTCCCATGAGTGTCCTATTATTCCAATCATCATACATTGGCAATTGACTGGTATGATGATTTAACATAATTCGTTGGATGCTGCCTGGGAGGCAGCTGCTCGATTTCAGAGTTTAGGGAGAGAGACATGCGCTTGTTCAAAGCAGCCATCCTGGCTGGCACTTTCGCCATTCTGGCGGCCGGCTCGGCATTTTCCGCAGACGTCAAGATCGGTTTCATCGTCAAGCAGCCGGAAGAGCCGTGGTTTCAGGACGAATGGAAATTCGCCGACCAGGCGGCCAAGGAAAAAGGCTTCACCGTCGTCAAGATCGGCGCCGAAGACGGCGAGAAGGTTCAATCGGCGATCGATAACCTCGGCGCGCAGGGCGCTCAGGGCTTCATCATCTGCACGCCTGACGTGAAGCTCGGTCCCGGCATCGTCGCCAAGGCCGAAGCCAACCAGCTGAAACTGATGACGGTCGATGACCGTCTCGTCAGCGCCGACGGCAAGCCGCTGGAAGAGGTGCCGCATATGGGTATCTCGGCCACCAAGATCGGCGAAACCGTTGGCCAGGCGATCGTCGATGAAATCAAGAAGCGCGGCTGGGACATGAAGAATGTCGGCGCGATCCGGGTCTCCTACGATCAACTTCCGACCGCCGTCGACCGCGTCGAGGGTGCGATCTCGGTACTGAAATCCGCCGGTTTGCCGGCTGAGAACATCTATGATGCGCCGCAGGCGAAGACGGATACCGAGGCAGCGCTCAACGCCGCGACCACCGTTCTCAACAAGCATGCCGACGTCAAATATTGGGTCGCTTTCGGCCTCAACGACGAAGCCGTTCTCGGCGCCGTTCGCGCTTCGGAATCGGTTGGCATTCCGGCGACAAACGTTATTGGCGTCGGCATCGGCGGTGCAGAATCGGCGATCAACGAGTTCAAGAAGCCGGCAGCGACGGGCTTCTTCGGAACAGTCATCATCTCGCCGAAACGGCACGGCTATGAGACGGCGCTGAACATGTACGACTGGATCGCCAACGGTAAAGAGCCGGAAAAGCTGACGCTGACGTCAGGTTCGCTGGCGCTACGCGGCGATTACGAGAAGGTCCGCAAGGAACTCGGCATCGATTGATCATCGCTCAAGATGAGACGTCTCCGGCGGCGGCGTAAGCGTGCCGCCGGAACCTTCGGTGGGGTGATGATGGCTTTTCTCGAATTCAAACATATCTCCAAGGGCTATCCCGGCGTGCAGGCACTGTCGGACGTCTCGTTTGCCGTCGCGAAGGGCGCCGTCCACGGCCTGATGGGCGAGAACGGCGCGGGCAAATCGACGCTGATCCGCGTGCTGTCGGGCGATCAGGCCGCCGACGCCGGCAATATTCTCATCGACGGCGAGGAACAGAAATATGCCTCGGTTCGCGACGCCTTCCACGCCGGCGTCATCGTCATCCATCAGGAACTGCAGCTCGTTCCGGAGCTGACGGTGGCTGAAAATCTCTGGCTCGGGCGTTTTCCCGCCAAGGGCGGGGTGATCCAGGCCAAAACCCTGATCGAGACGGTGCGGTCGAGGCTCGATGAAATCGGCATCGATGTCGATCCGGCGGCCAAGGTCGCTTCACTTTCGATTGGCGCGCGGCAGATGGTCGAGATCGCAAAGGCCGTCATGCTCGAGGCGCGGGTGATCGCGCTCGATGAGCCGACCTCCTCGCTCTCCTCGCGCGAAAGCGAAATCCTGTTTTCACTGATCGAAAGATTGAAAGCGAACGGAGCGGTCATCCTCTATGTTTCGCACCGTCTCGACGAAATCTTCCGGCTTTGCGACAGCCTGACGGTGCTGCGCGACGGCAAGGTTGCTGCCCATCATCCTGAGATCGCCGCCACGACACGCCAACAGATCATCTCGGAGATGGTCGGCCGCGAGATCAGTGATATCTGGGGTTGGCGCGAGCGTCCGCTCGGCGACATCCGACTGGAGGTCACGGGCCTCTCGGGGGCCAAGCTTCGCCATCCCATCAGCTTTTCAGTTCGCCGAGGGGAGATCCTCGGCTTTTTCGGCCTGATCGGCGCCGGCCGCAGCGAGATGGCGCGGCTGCTCTACGGCGCCGATGCGAGGCATCAGGGCCAGGTGACGATCGATAGCGTCGCCGTTTCGCCGAACGATCCGAAAGCGGCGATCGACGCCGGCATGGTGCTTTGCCCGGAGGATCGTAAATCCGACGGCATCGTTCAGGGGCGGTCGATCGAGGAGAATATTGCGATCTCGTCGCGCCGGCATTTCTCTCCCTTCGGGGTTCTGAACCCGAAGAAAGAGGCGGCGCTGGCCGATCAGTTCATCGCCCGGCTGCGGGTGCGCACGCCATCGCGCAAGCAGGACATCATCAATCTTTCGGGCGGCAACCAGCAGAAGGTCATTCTGGGCAGGTGGCTTTCCGAACAGGGCATCAAGGTTCTGGTGATCGATGAGCCAACGCGCGGCATCGATGTCGGGGCGAAGTCGGAAATCTATGAAATCCTTTATGAGCTGGCGGCCGACGGCATGGCGATCGTGGTGATCTCAAGCGAGCTGCCCGAGGTCATGGGAATCTCCGATCGCATCATGGTGATGTGTCAGGGCAGGGTGGCGGCCAATGTCGCCCGCCCGGATTTCGACGAGCGCGGCATCCTGACGGCGGCACTCCCCGACAAGAATGCCGCAGGCATCATGTAAGACTGGGAACACGGACGATGACTTCGTTGAAAAAAATCCTTCTGGGGGAGCAGGGGCTGGTGGTGATTTTCGCCGCCGCCTTCGTGATCGTCTCGCTCTTCGTTCCGAACTTCCTGACCGAGCGAAACATGCTTGGGCTGCTGCAATCGGTCGTCACGATCGGCATCGTCGCATGCACGATGATGTTCTGCCTGGCTTCCCGGGACTTCGACCTTTCCGTCGGATCGATCGTCGCTTTCTCCGGCATGGCTGCGGTGATGGTCTCGAACGCGACAGGCTCCATTCCCGTCGGGTTGCTGGCAGCCCTGCTCTGCGGCGCCGTCGTTGGCCTGGTCAACGGTATCGTCATCGCCCGGTTCCGCATCAATGCGCTGATCACGACGCTTGCGACTATGCAGATCGTGCGCGGGCTGGCGCTGATCGCGTCGGATGGCCGCGCCGTCGGCATCAACGATCCCGCCTTCTATCAGCTTGCCCTGTCGCGTTTCCTCACCGTGCCGACTCCGATCTGGATCATGCTCATCCTTTTCTTCTTCTTCGGCTTCGTGCTCAACCGCACCGTTTTCGGTAAGAACACGCTGGCGATCGGCGGCAATCCCGAAGCTTCGCGGCTTGCCGGCGTCAATGTCGTCAATATGCGCATCTGGATCTTTGCGCTGCAGGGTCTTGTCTGCGGCATTGCCGGCATCCTGCTCGCCTCGCGCATCACTTCCGGCCAGCCGAATGCGGCGACGGGGCTCGAGCTCTCGGTGATCTCGGCCTGCGTCCTCGGCGGCGTTTCGCTTGCCGGCGGCCGGGCGGCAATGAGCGGCGTCATCGTCGGCGTGCTAATCATGGGCATTGCCGAAAACGTTATGAATCTGCTGAATATCCAGGCATTCTATCAGTATGTCGTGCGCGGGCTGATCCTGCTGATCGCAGTGCTGCTCGACAATTTGAGATCTTCGGCTGCGGGACGACGCGGATGAGCAAAGGGCATGTCGGGGACGACATCGATCTGGGCCGGGGTGATCTCTCCGTCAGGATCAGCCGCCGGGGCGCGGCCATCACCGCCGCAACATTCCGGGGCAAGCCTTTCCTCGTTTCGACAGGTGGCCAGGATGGGACCTTCGCGAGTTTTCCCATGGTTCCGTTCGGCAACCGCGTGGAAGGCAATGCCATGACCTTTGGCGGACGCAACTATGCCTTCCAGCGAAATTGCCACGATCCGCTCTACCTGCATGGCGATGGCTGGATCAGCCTATGGGAGCTGGAAGAATCGAGTTCCGAGCACGCGCAGCTCCGCTTTTGGCGCGATGCCGACAGGATCTCGCCCTATGCCTATCTCACCCGGCAAGAGATCCGCCTCAGCGGCAATCGGCTAGCGCTGACGCTCTCGGTGGAGAACAGGGGAGAGGCGGTCCTGCCCTTCGGGCTGGGGCAGCATCCCTTCTTCACACGGACGCCGGAAACACGATTGACGATCGCAGCCGACCGCTTCTGGAGCGAACGGCCGGACCATCTCCCTGATGCACCTGGTCCGGTACCCGCTAAATTCGATTTCACTTCCGGTGCGCTGTTGCCGTGGCAGTGGATGAACAACGCCTTCGAAGGATGGAACGGACGGGCAGCCATCGCTTGGCCGGAACTTGGAATCCAGGCGACGCTGGAAGCCGATGATGCGCTCAATCGCTTCATGCTGTACATGCGGCTCGACCGGACAGATTTCTTCTGCCTGGAACCGATGAGCCACCTGCCGAATGGGCATCATCTGCTGGATTTCGGAGGGCTCAAACCTCTTGAGCCGGGCGAGGCTCTTTCAGGCAGGGTCACGATCGATCTGTCGGCGCTGCCGGTTCAGCCGGAGGGAAGATAGATGGGTGATCGCCTGCAGGGCAAAAATATTCTGATCACCGGCGCTGCGCAGGGTATCGGCCTTGCGATCGCCAAGGCTTTCATCAGGGAGAATGCCGCGGTCTATCTCGTCGATCGCGATGGAGCGCTGCTGGCGCATGCAGCGGGAGAACTCGCCAGCACGGGCGGCCGGGTTGGTTATCTGCCGGCCGACATTACCGATGCCGTAACAATCACCAAGGCGGTTGCTCAGGCAAATGACGAGATCGGGCCATTGAATGCGCTCGTCAACAATGCCGGGGTCAATGTCTTTGCCGAACCGCTCCACACGACCGACGAGGAGTGGAGCCGTTGCTTCGATATCAATCTCAAGGGAGCATGGAATTGCTGCAAGGCGGTGCTGCCCGGCTTCATCGAGCGCGGCGACGGCGTCATCCTCAACATCGCCTCCACGCACGCCTTCACGATCATTCCGCATACGTTTCCCTATCCGCTGGCAAAACATGCTCTGCTCGGCATGACGAAATCCCTCGCCCTGGAGTACGCGGCCCGCAATATCCGGGTGAACGCGCTGGCGCCGGGCTATGTCTCGACACAGAAGGTCATCGACTACTGGAACAGCTTCCCCGATCCGGAGGCAGCGAAAGCCGAGACGATGAAGCTGCATCCCGGCGGGCGGATCGCAACGCCTGAGGAGATCGCCATGGCGGCGGTGTTCATGATCTCCGACGAATGCCCGTTCATGAACGCCACCTGCCTGACGATCGACGGCGGTCTCAGCGTGCAGCAGCATCCCGCCTGAAAGGCTTTCTATTTCGCCGATTTTTACGAGCCTGTCGTCTTCTCAGGATAGAGCGTTATATTGTCCCACCGGGAGGCTATCCAATCTCCCTCAGGCATGGAGCGGCGCCCTGCCGCTTCCTCAAAACCATCGAAACAGGAGGACGGCATGCAGATCAATCGCACGGCTTCGGCTCATTGGAGCGGCGGCCTCAAGGACGGCAAGGGCTTGATCTCGACCCAGAGCGGCGCCCTGACAGACTATCCCTACGGCTTTGCCAGCCGCTTCGAAGGCATTCCCGGCACCAACCCGGAAGAGCTGATCGGCGCTGCCCATGCCGGCTGCTTCACCATGGCGCTGTCGCTCATCCTCGGCGAAGCCGGCTTCACCGCCGAGCATATGGAAACCTCGGCCAAGGTGACGCTCGAAAGCGTCGAGGGTGGCTTCGCCGTCACTGCAATCCATCTCTCACTTTCCGGCCGCGTCCCCGGTGCAGATGAGGCGACCTTCACCGAACTGGCCAACAAGGCGAAAGCCGGCTGCCCGATTTCCAAGGCGCTCGCCGCCGTTCCGATCACGCTCGACGTCAAGCTCGCCTGATTTTTTTCTGCTATTGCCGCGAAGTGCCGCGCGTCTGATGTCGCGGCACTTTTCAATCGTGGCTCGCGCTCATCATCACCTCGTTTCGAAATTTATCGTACCGCTCGCGTTACGCAGGCGGCATTGACAAGTGACGTTTGATATTTTACGACTGACGAAATTCGAAAATCGTCAGTCGTTACTCGAGGTCTCGAAGTCCATGAACGACATTGCAGAAAATACGCTCGACGTCACGCGACAGGAGAATATCACGCGGATACTCGACGCGGCCGAGCGGCTGTTCCGGCACTACGGCTACAGCAAAACGACGGTGGCAGACATCGCCCGCGATCTCGGCATGTCGCCGGCCAATATTTATCGATTCTTCGCTTCGAAGGTGGAGATCCATCAGGCGCTCTGCGGACGCATGCTCGCCACTTGCTATCAGCTCGCTTACGACATCCGCCACCAGCCGCTCAGCGCCAGCGAACGGCTGCGCCTTTATGTCGAGACCCAGTATCAATGGACGATGGATACGATGCTCGACGAGATGAAGGTGCACGAGATGATCGTGGTCGCGATCGAGCGCGACTGGCATGTCATCGAGAAACATATCGATCGCGTCCATGATCTGATTGCTGAAATCATCGCCGAAGGCATCGCCTCCGGCGAGTTCGCCGAGCACGATCCGGTGGTCGCCTCGCGCTGCTTCGGCGCGGCGACGGTCAATCTCTGTCATCCCCAGATGGTGGCGCAATGTCTCGCGAAGACCAACCGCGCTGCCGTCGACGAACTGATCGATTACGCCATCAGGGCGCTCAAGAAATAATCGACGGCAGCCGTCGTCGGTCCCCCGAAACATTCCAGGAGTGCGGAAGATGTTTTCGCTCAACACCCTCAGCAACCGCATGCCGTCCGTCGCGAACCTCGCGCTCATCGGCGTCATCGGGATCGGCCTGTCCGCCTGCTCGGAAGAAAAAGCTGAGGTCAAGGAAGTTATTCGGCCGGTGAAGGTCGTGGAGATCGCCAAAGCCGACGATACCCGCAAGCTCGATTATTCGGGGTCGGTCAAGGCGCGCACGGAGATGAACCTCGGGTTTCGGGTGGCCGGCAAGATCACCGAGCGTCTCGTCGATATCGGCGACCGGGTGACGCCGGGCGACGTTCTCGCCCGCATCGATGCCACAGACTATCAGCTCGCGGTCAAGACGGCCGAGGCCAATCTCGCCGCGGCCGAAAGGGGCGTCGAAACCGCCGATCTCGCCAACAAGCGCGCCGAGCAGTTGTTCGACAAGAGCGTCGCCCCGAAGTCGCAGCTCGAACAGGCAGCACTCAGCCATGACCAGGCGATCTCGCAGCGCGACGCAGCGCTCTCGGCGCTGGATCAGGCGAAGAACCAGGTGAGCTATACCGAGCTCAAGGCCGGCCAGAATGGGATAGTGACATCGATCAATGCCGATATCGGCCAGGTCGTTGGCTCCGGCAGCCCCGTTTTGACCGTTGCCGTCGATGGTGAAAAGGAAGTGCAGATCGCGGTTCCGGAAAACGACATTGCCGAATTCAAGCCCGGCAAAACGGTCAAGGCCAGTTTCTGGGCTGATGCCAGGCTGGTGCTCGACGGCAAGGTGCGCGAGGTTTCCGGCAGCGCCGACCAGCAGTCGCGCACCTTTGCGGTTCGCGTGAGCCTGCCGAACGATCCGCGGGTGTTGCTAGGCATGACCGCGACCATCGAAGCCGATGTCAACAACGGCAACAGCTATGTCTCGATCCCGCTCACTGCGCTGGCGGAAAAGGACGGCCAGCAGATGGTCTGGACGGTCGACCGTGACACGGCGACGGTGCATGGCCGCATCATCGAGGTCGCCGATTTCACCGGCGACGGCGTGCATGTGACCCAAGGCCTCGATAGCGGCGATCTCGTCGTTGCCGCCGGCACCCAATTCATGAGCGAGAACCTGAAGGTGAAGGTGCCGGAGCAGCAGTCGGCCCAGGCCGATACCGACCAGACCGTTCGCTAATCGCGCTTCAAGAGGGAACCAGGACCATGGACGCCACCGCGGAAAAACGGCCCTTCAATCTGTCGCGCTGGGCGATCGGACATCCGAGCATCGCCCGCTTCCTCTTCGGCCTGATCATCATCACCGGCATTCTCGGCCTGATGCGCATGGGCCAGCGCGAGGATCCCGAATTTACTTTCCGCGTCATGGTCGTCCAGGCGATCTGGCCAGGCGCTTCCATTCAGGAAATGGAAGATCAGGTCGTCAACAAGATCGAGCGCAAGCTGCAGGAAACCCCGCATCTTGACTGGGTCAAGTCCTATACGCGGGCGGGCAGCGCCATCATCACGCTTCAGGTCAAGGGTGATACGAATTCGAAGGACGTGGCCGATGCCTTCTACCAGGTGCGCAAGAAGGTCGGTGATATCTCCAGCGAGCTGCCGCAAGGTCTGCTCGGCCCCTATTTCAACGATGAGTTCGGCGATACCTTCATCACCCTGCATTCGATCAGCGGCGAGGGTTATACCTATCCGGAACTGAAGAAGTTCGCGATCCAGGCGCGCGACATGCTGCTGACGACACCGGGCGTCGAGAAGGCGGTCATCATCGGCGACCAGCCTGAGAAGATTTATATCGACGTCTCGTCCAAGGCACTCGCCGAGCGCGGCCTGACGATCCTCGACCTGCAGAACGCCATCAAGGGTCAGAACAATGTCGATCCGGCGGGCTCCGTCGATACCGGCCTGCGTTCGGTACGCATCTCTGTCGAAGGCGACGTGAAGAAGGCGGCCGATATCCGTGAGCTCAGCCTTCGCGCAGGCGCCCAGGTGACGCGCCTCGGCGATATCGCCACCGTCAGTTCCGGGCTCGAAGATCCCTACCAGCGCAAGTACCGGTTCAACGGCCATGACAGCGTCCAGGTCGGCGTCGTCATGGCCAAGGGCTTCAATGTCACCGATGTCGGCAAGGATGTGGAGGCGACCTATCAGCGCTTCGAGGAATCGCTGCCTTACGGCGTCGCCGTCGATCAGATCGCCAACCAGCCCGATGTGGTAACGGACGCGATCAGCGAATTCATGCATGCGCTCGGCGAAGCCCTCATCATCGTGCTCGTCGTATCGTTCCTGTCGATTGGCTGGCGCTCGGGCCTTGTCATCGCCATCGCCATTCCGCTGGTGCTCGCCGCCACTTTCGCACTGATGTACGAACTCGGCATCGACCTGCAGCGCATCTCGCTCGGCGCGTTGATCATCGCGCTCGGCCTGCTCGTCGACGATGCGATGATCGTCGTCGAAATGATGGAGCGAAAGCTGGAGGAGGGGCTGATCAAGATCGAGGCGGCAAGTTTTGCCTATTCCTCGACGGCTTTCCCGATGCTGACGGGCACACTCATCACCACGGCCGGCTTCATTCCCGTCGGTTTCGCCGCTTCGACGGCCGGCGAATATGTCCGTTCGCTGTTCTATGTCGTCGGCATCGCGCTCGTGACCTCGTGGTTCGTCGCGGTCTATTTCACGCCATGGCTCGGCTACATGATCCTCAAGCAGCGCCATCACGCCGGCGAGCATCATGATGCTTTCGACACGAGCTTCTACCGCCGACTGCGCGGCACGGTCGGCTGGGCGGTTCGCCATCGGGTGATCGTGCTGCTGTTGACGCTCGGCACCTTCATTACCAGCCTCTGGGCCTTCCAGTTCATTCCGCAGAATTTCTTCCCGCAATCCTCGCGGCCGGAAATCCTGGTCGATCTCTGGCTGCCCGAAGGCACCAGCATTCGGGAAGTCGAAGTGCAGGCGAAGGCGCTCGAAGCGAAGATGATGGATGATCCCGACAAGCGGTTCATCGCCACCTATATCGGCGAAGGCGCACCGCGTTTCTTCCTGCCGCTCGACCAGCAGCTGCGCAACCCGAACTTCGCCCAGCTGCTAGTTATGGCGAAGGACGAACCGGCGCGCGAACGGCTGATCGTCAAGCTGCGCACCATTCTTGCCGAAGACTTCCCATCGATCCGCGGCAAGGTCGACCGCCTCTTCCTCGGCCCGCCCACAGGCTGGCCGGTGCAGATGCGCATCATGGGGCCTGACCGCCAGGAGGTGCGAGCGATCGCCGATCAGGTGAAGGCGCGCTTTACGGCCAACCCGATGCTCGGCGCCATCCATGACGACTGGCTGGAGCCGGTGCCGGCGATGAAGCTGGTGATCGACCAGGACCGTGCCCGGGCGCTTGGCGTGACCTCGCAGCGCGTGCGCCAGATGCTGCAGACCGCCATGTCCGGGGCGCCGCTCGACGATTTCCGCGACGGTGAGGAGACGGTCTCGATCGTTGCCCGCGAGCCGGATTCCAGCCGCTCGCTGCTGTCGGCGGTCAATTCCGTCTACGTGCCGACGGATTTCGGCGGCTTCGTTCCGGTCTCGCAGGTCGCCAAGGTCGTGCCCGTCATGGAGCAGGGCATCGAATGGCGGCGCGACCGGCTGCCGACGATCACGGTGCGCGCGACGCTGCCGGATGGCGTGCAGCCGAATGACGTCGTCATGAAGATGTATGCCGACATGAAGGACCTGCGCGACAGCCTGCCGGCCGGCTACAACGTCGAGATCCAGGGCGGTGCCGAGGATGCGGCGGAAAGCCAGATGTCGATTGCCGCCAAGGCGCCGATCATGCTCGCCGTCATCATCGTGCTGCTGATGGTGCAGCTGCAGCATTTCGGCAAGGCGATGCTGGTGCTTGCCACCGGCCCGCTCGGCATCATCGGGGCGGCGGCCGCCTTGCTGATCAGCGGCGCGCCCTTCGGTTTTGTGGCGATCCTCGGTGTCATCGCGCTGCTCGGCATTATCATGCGAAATTCGATCATTCTGGTCGATCAGATCGATCAGGACATCAAGGCTGGTATGCACCGGCAGGAGGCGATCGTCGGTGCGGCCGTGCGGCGTTTCCGGCCGATCATGCTGACGGCGCTGACCGCCGTGCTGGCGTTGATCCCGATCTCGCGCGGCGTCTTCTGGGGGCCGCTCGCCTACGCAATGATGGGCGGCATCCTGGTTGCGACAGTGCTCACCATTCTGGTTCTGCCCGCCGGTTACGCCCTTTTCTTCGGCCGCGAGCCGAAGGCGAAGGACGAGCCAGGCCGGGATGCCGACGCCATCCAGGAAGAGGCGGATGACAGACATCCGCCGGCGTTGGCAGCCGAGTGAGGACGGCGCGGCGAAAGCCGCGCCGTTTTCCTTGCAGATCGCAATCTCACGGTTCTTATCACTGCCCGCTTCATCTCGACTCGCGCCGATTCCATTGCCGCCTCGAAAAAGCTAAGCTTTTGAAAGCTGCCGGGGCACAAGCCGTCATCCCGGCGGTCTATTGACAGGGGAAGCGCGACCATGGCCGATTATCGTCTGGAAACAAGCTGGCGCCCGGTCGAAAGCAGTTTCGGGCGCTTGACTTTCACGCTCTTCAATCTTTCAGCCGAGCCGCTTTCCGGTTTCTCGCTCGCCTATACGTCGGAGACACGGGTTGCCGAAAAATACGTCTGCGATGGCGGCAGCCTGAAGCGACAAGTCGCGCATTTCCATGAATTCCGGCCGCCCGACGGGCTGAGTGTGCCGCCGGGCGGCCACTGGCGGTTCACCGTCGATGGACTGACCCGAGAGCCGAAACATGTGACATCGGGGGTCAAATCGGCCTATCTGACACTTGGCGACGGGCGCCATATTGCTGTCGCCTTCGGCGATCTGATTCTCGAAGACCGCGATGGCGGAATTGCGCCGCCGCTTCTGCCGTCGGGCCGGGTAGAGGAGCCTTATTCGCTGCTGCCCTGGCCGCTGGCGCTCGCGTTGAAGGCGGGAGAACTGCCGGTCGTCCTTTATCCGGCCAAGGGCACACGACCCGAAGCGGTCAAGGCGCTGTCCCTGGTTCTTTCGCTTTACCAACGGCTCTATCCGGCTGAAAACGTGCCGATCTCGCTCTGCGCCGTAAAGGGCGGACGGGCTATTCGTTTCGTTACCGAATCATCGATCGCTGCGTTCGCCTATGAAATACGATTTACCGCGCATGAGGTCGTGCTCTCCAGCGCGGATGCGGCGGGTCGGCACTATGGCCTGATCAGTCTGGCGCAACTCATGCACGGCGCGCGTGCCAATCGGGAGAGCTTCAGATTTCCCAACTTCGGCACGATCGCCGACCAGCCTCGTTATGACTGGCGCGGCTGCCATCTCGATGTGGCGAGGCAGTTCTATCCGGTGGCTGACATCATGCGGCTGATCGACATCCTTGCCTGGAACAAGCTCAACATCTTCCATTGGCACCTGACCGACGACGAAGCCTGGCGGCTGGAGATCAAGGCCTATCCCCAGCTTACGGAGATCGGCGCGCGGCGCGGGCCGGACGAGGTGCTTGTGCCGCAACTTGGTGACGGGGCGGAACCGCGCTCCGGCCATTACGCGCAGGAGGATGTCAGGCGGATCGTCGCGCATGCTGCGTCACTTCATATAGAAGTAGTGCCGGAAATCGATGTTCCCGGCCATAGCACCGCGACGCTGTTGTCACTGCCCGAGCTCGTCGACGGGCAGGAGGCGCCGGACAGCTATCGCGCCGTGCAGGGTTATCCCAATAATGCCCTAAACCCGGCGGTCGAATTCACCTATGAATTTCTCGGGAAGGTGTTCGACGAGATGGTCACGCTGTTCCCCGGTGAATATATCCATATCGGCGGCGACGAGGTCGCAAGCGGCGCCTGGCTTTCCTCGCCGCTTTGCAAGGCGCTGATGGAACAGGAGAAAATTGCCGGCACAGCGGAGCTGCAATCCTATTTCCTGAAACGGATCAAGGCCATGTTGTCGGAGCGCGGCAGGAAGCTCGCCGGCTGGAACGAAGTCTCGCATGGCGGCGGCGTCGATCGCGACGGCACTTTGCTGATGGCCTGGGAAAAGCCCGCTGTCGGAATTGAGCTGGCGCAGCAAGGTTACGATGTGGTGATGACGCCGGGCCAAGCCTATTATCTCGACATGGCGCAAGCGGAAGCCTGGTCTGAGCCCGGCGCGAGTTGGGCTGGCCATGCGCCGCCGGAGCACACCTATGCTTACGAGGCCGAGGGCGAGTTGCCGGACGCGCTGCGGGAGAAGCTGCGCGGCGTCCAGGCCTGCATCTGGACTGAAAACTTCCTCTCTCGCGCCTATTTCAACCGGCTGGTCTTCCCGCGCCTTCCGGCCGTCGCCGAAGCCGGGTGGACGCCATTGGAACGCAAAGACTGGGACCGGTTCGCAGCGATCGTGCGGATGTGGCCGGTGCTTTAAGACGTGATTGCTTCCGCCTTGAGCCCCAACAGCGCTGCGCCGATCAGGCCGGGTTCGATGCGGCATTCACTCGGCACCACCAGCGGACGGTCGAATTTGCGCAGGATGCGGGTACGCACGGCCTTGTCTAGCTCGGCAAGCAAGGGCTCGACATTGGAAAGTCCGCCGCCGACCGGAACGATGGTGGCGCCGGTGATGTTGATCGTCAGGGCGAGCGGTGATGCAACCAGATCGACATAGACGTCGATGGTGCGTGTCGCCTTCTCCTCCCCTTGTCGCCACTGACCGATGATCTCTTCGCTTGAGAGCTTGAGATCATGCAGCGTCTTATGCAGGCGCTCTAGTCCGCGGGCGCCGCCGACAGTGTCGACACAGCCCTTCTGGCCGCAGCCGCAGGCGTAAGCAGGAATGGCGACGGGAGGATTACCGGCCGCCGAGGCGATGATCGGGCCATGACCCCATTCGCCGGCAAAGCCTCCGGCCTCATTGACCAGCCGCCCGTCGGCGACCAGACCGCCGCCGACGCCGGTGCCGAGGATGGCACCGAAGACGATGCGGTGGCCGCGGCCGGCGCCGAGACCGGCTTCAGCCATCGCGAAACAGTCGGCGTCATTGGCGATCAGCACCGGCAAGCCGAGTTCGGCTTCGAGATCGGCCGCGAGCGTGCGGCCGTGGATGCAGGGAATGTTGGCGCAGGTCAGCCGCTGGGTATCGGGATCGACGACGCCAGCGATCGAGAGGGCAATACGGCTCGGGCGTTCGCCGGTTTCGGCGATGATATCGCACAGGGTCTCGACGAAGGCGCCAAAATCATCCTTCGGCGTCGGACGGCGGCCAAGGGGGACGATGTCTGTCTCGGAGCGGGCGATGCCGCCCTTGATGGCGGAACCGCCGATGTCGAATGAAATGATCATTGCCTGCCTGCCGTTTCTCTAGCCTTCAGCGTCTGCTCGCACTGTTGGCAGGGAATTACAAGCCTTGATGCATCTGCCTGCCACGCGCTTGCGGCGCAAGAAAAGCGGCGGTCGAATGTAAATGGCCGCCGACAGGTCTTCTCATTGATCTCCTGTCCCTTAAGTCATTCAATTGGCATATTGCGCGGCCAAGATCGGGCTTGGCATTCCATCATCTAACGGTATCATGACCTTCGAAAACGCCGATCCCCACAGACGCCGAAGACCACGTCCGCCCCGTCCAAAAGGCCGCCGCCTCTCAGCTGTCCTGCGGCAGTTGGCAGGCGATCAAAGCCGGGAGTGGATTTCGATCGGCGATCTGTTCGAGACGATGGGTGACCGGGCGATCAGTGCTCTGATGTTGATCTTCGCGCTGCCGAACGCTTTTCCCACCCCGCCCGGCACATCGGCCGTGCTTGGCGCGCCGCTGGTTTTTCTGGCGGCGCAATTGACCTTCGGGCTAAAACCCTGGCTGCCGAAGGCGATCGCAAACCGCTCGATGCGGCGGGTGGATTTTGAGACTATCGTCGGCCGCATCCATCGCTGGCTCGCCTGGGCGGAGCGCATGCTGAAGCCGCGACTTGCCATCTTCGCCGAACCGCCGGCGGAATATTTCGCCGGCCTCGCCTGTCTGCTGCTTTCGATCGTGCTGGTTCTGCCGGTGCCGCTCGGCAATATCCTGCCGGCAATCACCATTTCGGTGTTCGCGTTCGGCATTATGGGCCGTGACGGGCTTTTCGCGCTCATTGGCTTTATTATGACGACCGTGTCGCTCGTCATTGCCGGCAGCGTGATTTACGGTCTCGCGAAGGCGTCGATTTATTTCGTCATGCAATGGTTCGCCTGAGCGGTTGCGTCAACAGGCTCGACATTTTCGGGAATTTTGTTTTGAACTGGCGTGGATAGAGACTCACATCATGCCGGCGGCGGCAAGCCGGCTCATTTTGCGCGGTAGGCAGTAGATGGCAAAAAGATCCGAGACCCCTGCACGGCTCGACGATGCAGCCCGTGCCGGTTGGCTTTATTATGTCGCCGGACGCACGCAGGATGAAATCGCCGCCACGATGGGCATTTCACGGCAATCGGCGCAGCGGCTGGTGTCGCTTGCTGTCGCCGAGCGTCTGATCAAAGTGCGGCTCGACCATCCGATCGCCGCCTGCCTCGAGCTTGCCAACCAGCTGCGGCGAAAATTCGGGCTGAAACATGTGGAAGTGGTGCCGAGCGATGCGGGTTCCTCGTCGACCACCATCGGCATCGCCGAGGCGGGTGCGGCCGAGATCGAGCGCTGGCTGAAGCGGCCGGAACCGATCGTACTGGCGGTTGGCACCGGCCGCACGCTGAAGGCGGCGGTCGACCAGCTTCCGGCGATCGAATGTCCCAATCACCGGATCGTGTCGCTGACCGGCAATATCGCGCCGGACGGTTCGGCCGCCTATTACAACGTCATCTTCAGCATGGCGGATGCAGTCAAGGCGCGGCACTATCCGATGCCGCTGCCGGTGCTCGTCACCTCGGCCGAAGAACGGGAGCTGCTACATGGGCAGCAACTGGTGCGCTCGACGCTCGACATGAGCGCGCAGGCAGACGTCACCTTCGTTGGCATCGGCGAGCTCGGCATCGACGGGCCGCTCTGCGTCGATGGCTTTCTTGAAAAGGACGAGATGATGGAACTGATGCGTGGAGGCGCCGTCGGTGAAATCTGCGGCTGGATCTTCGATGTCGACGGCAAACTGCTCGACAACCCGATCAACGAGCGTGTCGCCTCGGCGCCGATCCCGTCCCGCGAGGCTTCGATGGTCATCGGGCTCGCCAAAGGCAAGCGAAAATATAAGGCTATCAGAGCCGCCGTCGTCGGCCATCAAATCAATGCTCTGATCACCGACGAAGAGACCGCTGAGTTTTTGCTCAAAAGCTGAGCAAAAAATATAGCAATTAAATCAAAGACAAGACCACTGCCTTCGGCATCGCAGCAACGATTGTCGATTGACTTTTTTCATGCGATGATGAGTAATTGCTCATGAGCAAAGCGAATGCTCACATCTCGTCTTCTGGGAGGAAGATATGACATTGAGAACTTTCCTGCTGGGCGCCTGCTCAGCATTGGCGTTTGCCGGCATGGCTTCGGCCGAGACGCTGACAATCGCGACCGTCAACAACGGCGACATGATCCGGATGCAGAAGCTGACGGACGACTTTAAGGCAAAGAATCCCGGCATAGACCTTGAATGGGTCACCCTCGAAGAAAACGTGCTGCGCCAGAAGGTCACGACCGACATCGCGACCAAGGGCGGACAGTACGACGTTCTGACGATCGGTACCTATGAAGTTCCGATCTGGGCGAAGCAGGGCTGGCTGCTGCCGCTCGACAATCTCGGCGACGCCTATGACGTCAACGACCTGCTGCCGGCCATCCGCAGCGGCATCAGCATGGACGGCAAACTCTATGCCGCGCCGTTCTATGGCGAAAGCTCCATGGTCATGTACCGCAAAGACCTTTTCGACGCCGCTGGCCTAAAGATGCCCGACGCGCCGACCTGGGACTTCATCGCGGACGCTGCGAAGAAGGTCACCAACAAGGACAAGGAAATCTACGGCATCTGCCTGCGCGGCAAAGCCGGCTGGGGCGAAAACATGGCCTTCCTGACGGCTATGTCGAACTCCTTCGGTGCGCGCTGGTTCGATGAGAAGTGGAAGCCGCAGTTCGAACAGCCCGAGTGGAAGGACACGCTGACCTTCTACGTCAACCTGATGAAGGAAGCCGGCCCTCCGGGCGCCTCCTCCAACGGCTTCAATGAAAACCTGGCGCTCTTCCAGACCGGCAAGTGCGGCATGTGGATCGACGCGACGGTTGCCGCTTCGTTCGTCTCCGATCCGAAGCAGTCGCAGGTCGCCGACAAGGTCGGCTTCGCGCTCGCTCCGGACAAGGGCCTCGGCAAGCGCGGCAACTGGCTTTGGGCCTGGAACCTCGCCATTCCGGCAGGCTCGCAGAAGGTCGAGGCCGCCGAGAAGTTTGTCGCCTGGGCAACGAGCAAGGAGTACACCAACCTGGTTGCCGAGAAAGAAGGCTGGTTGAACGCACCTCCCGGCACCCGCACCTCGCTTTATGCGAATGCGGAGTATCAGAAGGCTGCTCCCTTCGCCAAGATGACCCTCGATTCGATCAACTCGGCCGACCCGACCAAGCCGACCGTCAAGCCGGTCCCTTATGTCGGCGTCCAGTTCGTAGCGATCCCGGAATTCCAGGGCATCGGCACGGCGGTGGGCCAGCAGTTCTCGGCAGCCCTTGCAGGCCAGATTTCGGTCGATCAGGCTTTGAAGAGCGCACAGCAGCTGGCGACCCGCGAAATGACCAAAGCCGGCTACATCAAATAACCTCCTGAGAAGTGGCGGATCCTTGACAATCCGCCCCTCTGGGCCGCCGATTGCCCAAACCGCATCGGCGGCCTCTTTTCCAGATCAAGCTGCATTGCGGCCGCTCGCCGCTTCACTTCAGATCGGTGATTGCCATGGCAACAACACATACTCGCTCCGCGGCGCGCCTGATGATTGCGCCCTCCGTGCTGTTCCTCTTTGCGTGGATGATCGTCCCGCTTGCGATGACGATCTATTTCTCTCTGCTGAACTACAATCTGCTCAGCCCTGGCATGGAGAGCTTCGTCGGCCTGCTGAACTACGAATATTTCCTGTCAGATCCGGCCTTCATCACCGCGCTGATCAATACGCTGCTGCTTGTCGCCGGCGTTCTCGTCGTCACCGTCGTCGGCGGCATCGCCTTCGCGCTGCTGCTCGACCAGCCGATGTACGGCCAGGGCATCGTGCGCATCCTTGTCATCGCGCCGTTCTTCGTCATGCCGACAGTGGCAGCACTCGTTTGGAAGAACATGTTCATGAACCCGGTCAACGGCCTGTTTGCGCATCTTGCGAAGGCGCTCGGCCTGCAGCCGATCGACTGGCTGGCGAATGCGCCGCTCCTGTCCGTCATCCTCATCGTCGCCTGGCAGTGGCTGCCCTTTGCCACCCTCATCCTGTTGACAGCGCTGCAGTCGCTCGACGAGGAGCAGAAGGAGGCGGCCGAAATGGACGGCGCCGGGGCGATCTCGAAATTCATCTACATCATCCTGCCGCACATGGCGCGTGCCATCACCGTGGTGATCCTGATCCAGACGATCTTCCTGCTCTCGGTCTTCGCCGAAATCCTCGTCACCACCAATGGCGGGCCGGGCACCGACAGCACCAACCTCACCTATCTCGTCTATGCGCAGGCGCTGCTGCAGTTCGATATCGGCGGCGCTTCTGCAGGCGGCATCGTCGCGGTCGTGCTTGCCAATATTGTCGCGATCTTCCTCGTCCGCCTCGTCGGCAAGAATCTGGAGGCTTGAGATGGCCAGAAAAGTCACAACTCAGCGCAAGCTCATCGTGACGGTGGTCGCCTGGACGCTCGGCATCCTGATCTTCTTCCCGATCCTCTGGACGTTCCTGACCAGCTTCAAGTCGGAAGCCGACGCCATCGCCTCGCCGCCGCAGTTCCTGTTCTTCCACTGGACCGCGGAGAACTATGCGGAAGTGCAGAGCCGGTCGAACTATCTCAGCCACTTCATGAACTCGGTGGTCATTTCCTTCGGCTCGACGCTGATCGGCCTGATCATCGCCATTCCGGCCGCCTGGGCGATGGCGTTCGCGCCCACCAAGCGGACGAAGGACGTGCTGATGTGGATGCTCTCGACCAAGATGATGCCGCCTGTGGGCGCGCTGATCCCCATCTATCTGATGTTCCGCAATTCCGGTCTGCTCGACACGCGCATCGGGCTGGTGATCGTGCTGACGCTGATCAATCTGCCGATCATCGTCTGGATGCTCTACACCTACTTCAAGGAAATTCCCGGTGAGATCCTCGAAGCGGCCCGCATGGACGGCGCCTCGCTGATGAAGGAGATCGTCTATGTGCTGACGCCGATGGCGGTGCCGGGCATTGCCTCGACGCTGCTTCTGAACATCATCCTTGCCTGGAACGAGGCCTTCTGGACGCTCAACCTCACCGCCTCGAAGGCGGCACCGCTGACGGCCTTCATCGCCTCCTATTCCAGCCCCGAAGGCTTGTTCTATGCCAAGCTCTCGGCGGCCTCGACCATGGCGATCGCGCCGATCCTGATCCTCGGCTGGTTCAGCCAGAAGCAACTCGTCCGCGGCCTGACCTTCGGCGCAGTGAAATAAGAAAAGGGAGACAAACATGGGCAGCATTACCCTTCAGAAGGTTTCCAAGGTCTTCGGCGAAGCCAAGGTCATCCCTTCGATCGATCTCGATATCAACGACGGCGAGTTCGTCGTCTTCGTCGGTCCATCCGGCTGCGGCAAGTCCACGCTGCTTAGGCTGATCGCCGGTCTTGAGGATGTCTCCGGCGGCAAGATCGTCATCGACGGCAAGGACGCCACCGAGAAGGCGCCGTCGGAGCGCGGCCTTGCCATGGTGTTCCAGTCCTACGCGCTCTATCCGCATATGAGCGTGCGCAACAACATCGCCTTCCCGCTGAAGATGGCGGGCGTCGACAAGGCGGAAATCGACCGTAAGGTGACGGATGCGGCACGAGTGCTGAACCTCACCGACTATCTCGAGCGCAAGCCGCGCCAGCTTTCCGGCGGTCAGCGCCAGCGCGTCGCGATCGGTCGCGCCATCGTGCGCCAGCCTTCAGCCTTTCTCTTCGATGAACCGCTGTCGAATCTCGACGCGGCTCTGCGCGTCAATATGCGCCTCGAAATCAGCGAGTTGCATCAGCAGCTGAAGACGACGATGATCTATGTCACCCATGACCAGGTCGAGGCCATGACCATGGCCGACAAGATCGTCGTGCTGAACCGCGGCAATATCGAGCAGGTCGGCTCGCCGCTCGAACTCTACAGCCGCCCGCGCAATCTTTTCGTCGCCGGCTTCATCGGCTCGCCGAAGATGAATTTCATCAAGGGCCAGAACGCCGCCGAGCTCGGCGCGCACACGCTCGGCATCCGTCCCGAACACATGCTGCTGTCGATGGAGAGCGGCGATTGGAAGGGCAGGGTCGTCGTTGCCGAGCATCTCGGTTCCGACACCTTCCTGCACATAGATGTCGAGGGCATCGGGATGGTGACGGCGCGCGGCAGTGGCGATTTTGCCGCGCAAGCGGGCGATACGGTCTATCTGACGCCGGACCGGTCACGCATTCATAAATTCAACGAGGGCGGCCTTGCCATCTGAGCAGGCGGCCGGCTGGGGGCAGGCATGCGAGCCGGGCGATGGCGCCCGGCCGTCTCGGCAAGACCTTCAAGAGGACTGAAACATGACGTGCAAATTATCGCTGGCAACGCTTTCGGACGCGGCGCGCACTGCCGCCATCCCTTCCTACGACAGGGCGTCGCTGAAAGCCGGCATCGTGCACTTCGGCGTCGGCAATTTCCACCGCGCGCATCAGGCGATCTATCTCGACGATCTCTTCAACCAGGGCGCCGATCACGACTGGGCAATTATCGGTGCCGGCGTTCTGCCATCGGATGCCGCCATGCGCGAGAAGCTTGCGACGCAGGATTTCTTGACGACGGTGGTGGAGCAGGACAACAACAAGACGGCGGCGCGTGTCACCGCCCCGATGATCGACATTCTGCCGGTCGGCGATCCCTCCGCGATCATCGCCAGGCTCGCGGATCCGGAGATCCGCATCGTCTCGCTGACGATCACCGAGGGCGGTTATTTCATCGATGCTTCAGGCGCGTTCAATCCGGCCCATCCTGCTATCGCCGCCGATGGACAAAATCCCGGTGCGCCGAAGACGGTCTTCGGTCTGATCGTCGCTGGCCTCAAGGCGCGCAAGGACAAGGGCATCGGACCTTTCACCGTGATGTCCTGCGACAACATTCCCCATAATGGCGTCGTCACCGCCAATGCCGTGATCGGCACTGCAGCCCTTTCGGATGCCGCCCTTGCCGACTGGATCAGGGCTAATGTTGCCTTTCCAAACGCGATGGTCGACCGCATTACGCCGGCGACCGGCCAGCGGGAGATCGATTTCCTCAGGGACAATTTCGGCATTGAGGATAATTGGCCGGTTTATTGCGAAGAATTCAAGCAGTGGGTGCTCGAAGACAAGTTCACGGCCGGCCGCCCGGCCTTGGAAAAGGTCGGCGTCACCTTCGTTCCTGATGTTACGCCTTACGAGCATATGAAGATCCGCATCCTGAACGGCGGGCATGCCGCGATCGCCTATCCGGCGGCGCTGATGGACATTCATTTCGTGCATGATGCCATGGAAGATCCGCTGATCCGGGCGTTCCTGGCCAAGCTAGAGACAGACGAAATCATTCCGATCGTGCCGCCGGTGCCAAACACCTCGCTGACGGATTATTTTGCCCTCATCGAACATCGGCTTCTCAATCCGAAGATCGCCGATACCATCCCCCGTCTGGCGCAGGATGGCTCGAATCGCCAACCGAAATTCATCCTGCCGTCGACGCTCGACAATCTGCGCCAGGGCAGAGATGTCATCGGCCTGGCGCTGGTCTCGGCGCTTTGGTGCCGTTATTTCGCCGGCAAGACCGACAGCGGCAAGGATATCGTCTTCAACGACGCCAGCGCCGAGCGCCTGCACGCAGCGGCGCTGAAGGCAAAGGCCGATCCGTCAGCCTTCCTCGGCTTCGATGATATTTTCGGCGAGGTGGCGAAATCGGATCTTTTCCGCAAACGTTTTGCTCATGCTGTTAAAACATTGTGGGAAAAGGGCACGCGGGAAACGCTGCAGCTCTATCTCGACGGCAAGCTCGCAGTGTAAGGGGAATGCGGATGGCGGCATCGGCTGGCGCCATCCATCCCGCCTTGCGGGCGGCGCGGGACGATCATGCGTCCGAATTGAAGTCAGGTTGGGTTTTTCATGGCTGATGCTGAACCACGGCTGGTCATTTTCGATTGCGACGGCGTGCTCGTCGACAGCGAACCCATCTCGATCAGCGTGCTCGTCAGGGCGATGAGTGATCTCGGCGTTTCGATTACCGAAGACCAGGCCTATGAGCGCTTCCTCGGACGCAGCCTGGCAACCCTCATCGATACGCTGGAATCCGAGTTCAATATTCACGCCGGCGAAGAATTCCTGGAGCGCATTCGGACTGATCTCTACGCGCGGTTTCGCACCGAGCTGAAGCCGATAGACGGCATCGCGGCGACGATCGACGGACTTGGCATTCCCTGTTGTGTCGCTTCATCAAGCCAGATGGAGCGAATCCGGTTGTCGCTGTCCGTCACCGGACTTCTCGACAGGCTGCCCGACATCTTCAGCGCTACGATGGTCAAGCGCGGGAAACCGGCGCCCGATCTCTTCCTCCACGCGGCACGGCAAATGCATGTCGAGCCGGGATCCTGCCTCGTCATCGAGGACAGTCCGGCCGGCATTGCCGCCGCCAAGGCGGCGGGCATGACGGTCTTTGCCTTCACCGGCGGATCGCATGCGAATTTCGCCGGATACCGCGCCGAACTCGACCGGCTTTCGCCTGATGTCGTGTTTGACGCCATGCCGGAATTGATACACCTTGTCCGCAACCATAAGCTGGACGGGACTGCAATTTGATGCGTGATCATGTGGTTGCGGTGGATGTCGGCACCGGCAGCGCGCGCGCCGGCGTCTTCGATGCCGGCGGCCATCTGCTGGCCAAGGCTGAACATCCGATTGTCATGAACCGGCCGCGTGAAAACCACGCCGAGCACGATTCCGAAGACATCTGGTCGGCCGCCTGCACCGCGGTGCGCAGGGCGATGGAGCAATCCGGTATTGCCGCCGCCTCGGTCGGAGCAATCGGCTTCGACGCTACCTGTTCCCTCGTGGTCCGCGACGTCGACGGCCGGCCGATCAGCGTGTCCACAACCGGCGAGCGGCGTTTCGACACCATCGTGTGGCTCGATCATCGCGCGCTGAAGGAAGCCGACTTCTGCACGGCGACGGAGCACAGTGTGCTTGAACATTCCGGCCACGTCATGTCGCCGGAAATGGAAATGCCGAAGCTGATGTGGCTGAAGAAGAAGCTGCCGGCGACGTGGGAAAGGGCGGGCTATTTCTTCGACCTTGCTGATTTCATGACCTGGAAATCAGCTGGGTCGACCGCCCGTTCTCGTTGCACGCTGACGGCAAAATGGAATTATCTCGCCCATCTCGAAAAGGGATGGCAGCAGGATTTCCTGCAGCGGATCGGGCTCGATGATCTTCAGACTCGCGGCCGGCTGCCGGATGAGACTGTGCCGGTCGGCGGCAGTATAGGCCGGCTGACCGCTGATGCGGCCGAGGCGCTCGGGCTGACTACGGAGTGCCATGTCTCCGCGGGAATGATCGACGCTTATGCCGGCGCGCTTGGGGCGCTCGGCGGTTATGCCGCCGATCCCGTAACACGTGAGCGCCAGCTGGCACTGATCGCCGGCACGTCGAGCTGCGTCGTCGCCTTCTCGCGGGAGTGCAAGCCAAGCCACCGCATGTGGGGGCCTTATTATGAGGTTGTCTTCCCGCAGTCCTGGCTGGTGGAAGCAGGGCAATCGGCGACCGGTGCGCTGCTCGACCATATCGTGCGCATGCATGCGGCCGGCGGTGAGCCGACAGCGGCATTGCACCAGAAGATCGTCGCGCGCATCGCCGAATTGCGGGCAGAGGAGGGCGACGCTTTCGGCGAGCGTATTTTTGTGCTGCCGGACTTTCACGGCAATCGCTCGCCGCTTGCCGATCCGCATGCCGTCGGCGTGATCAGCGGGCTGACGCTCGACACTTCCTTCGACGGGCTTTGCGCGCTCTATTGGCGGTCTGCCGTCGCGATCGCTCTCGGCATCCGCCATATCCTGGAGACGATGAAGGACTACGGCTACGTGCCAGATACGCTGCATATCGCCGGCGGACACGTGAAGAACCCGGTGCTGATGGAACTCTATAGCGACGCCACCGGCTGCAAGGTCGTGGTGCCGAAGATGAACGAGGCGGTGCTGCTCGGTACGGCGATTGCGGCATCCGTCGCCTGCGGCCTGCACGAGGACTTGGCGGCAGCCGGCGAGGCGATGTATCGGGGCGGCGTCGAACGGCTTCCCGACAAAGCGAAACAGGCGCTTTACGACCGCGATTATCGCCGTCTTCTGGCCATGCATCGGCACCGTGCTGAGCTGGAAGCGATGTTCTGAAAGCTCACATCTAGTGGTTCGCGGTTTCACCGAGGACGGTCGCAAATTCCAGCATGCGGCGGCGGCGCAGCGCTGCCTCCTCTCCGACTTCGAGAATGACGGATTCCGAAAGGCAATCGAGCAGCGCGATCAGCGGCGGAAGGTTGTCGAGATCGGGAGCGCGTGCCGGCGGCAAGGACAGCATGACGTTTGACTGATCTGCCATCCAGTCTGCTTGCTGAGGCGAAATCAGCACGACCTTGTAGCCGTAGCGGCGCGCGGTTCTGGCAAGCAGCCGTGCCTTGGCGAAACGGCGGCAGTCGATGATGACGAGCAAAGCGTCGTCGACGGCCTGCCGGGCGAAGAGTTCGGCAAAACGGTTGTCGGTGGCATCGAGCGTGCGGACGCCATCGCGGGCCTGCGTCAGCCGCTGGGAGAAATGATTGGCAAGGCTTGCGAGCCGCGCATGCGTGGCGATCGATACTTCGCGGGCCGTGCTGATCAGGCGGACGGCTTCGGCCCAAAGCGGCTGCGCCGTCAGATGATAGATGTGATGCAGGGCCTGGATCTGCTCGGCAACCAGCACGGCAAGCGGCTTGCCCTCCGCGGCGTCCGCATGCAGTTCGCTCATGGCGCTCTGCAACTGCGCCGGCGATGTCGTCACGGTCTCGCGAATTTCCACCTTGACGCTGTCCAAACCCTGATAGCCGAGCGCGCGCAGGAAGCGCCCGACGGTCATCGGCGAGAGGTCCAGCCTGTCGGCGACAGATGCTGCCGTCTCAAACGGCAGGTCGTTCAGGTGCTCGGAGAAATATTTCGCAATTCGACGCTCGGCCGGTGTGCCGCTTTTTACGTATTGCCTGAGTTTGTGTACAAAGTCTTCCACATCAGCCTCCCCGTATTTCCTCAGAGGCGTTCCGTGGATGCGCTATCGCAATCCCTTGTCTTGGCAACTATTGTCGGAAGCTGCTTCTCAGGCCCATGCGTATTTCTGCGTCTCATAATATTATATTCGTTCTAATATTGCGACAAGTTTCTATTAAAGCCTGCAATTTTATTCTCTCTTCTCGGTGGCATTCGCCTTTCCTACATCTTCTGCGCAACCGGAGACGCTGAAGAAATGATTCTTGATGCCGCACGCCTTTCGCTCGCCAATCTGTTCGCGCCGGAGACGCGCTTGGTCTTCTGGAAGGTGCTCGGCCTGACGCTTCTCGTGCTCGTCGGCCTCTGGTTCGCACTACGCGGGGCCTTCATGGCCTTCCTCTTTCCCTGGCTCACCAGCTTCTTTCCCGATATGCCGGATTGGGCAGGATGGTTTGCTCTGGTCTTCGCAATCCTTGCCGGGGTCGGCCTTGCGCTCGTGCTGGCGTTGCTGCTTTCGCCCGTCACGGCGCTTATTGCGGGCCTTTTCCTCGACGATGTCGCCGACGTTATCGAAAAACGTGACTATCCCGGCGACGCGCCGGGCGCCGCCATGCCGCTCGGCCCGGCGATGGCGAGCTCGATCAAATTCCTGGGGGTGGTGATCCTCGGCAATATCGTGGCGTTGTTGTTGCTGTTCATTCCCGGCGTCAATCTGGTCGCTTTCTTTCTGGTGAACGGCTATTTGCTCGGACGGGAATTCTTTGAATTCGCCGCCATGCGCTTCCGTTCTCCGCATGAAGCGCGGCTCTTCCGTGCCAAACATGCGCCGACGGTCTTTCTCGGCGGGCTGGTGATCGCTCTCTTTCTGGCGATCCCCGCGGTCAACCTGCTGACGCCTCTCTTTGCCGCGGGCATGATGGTGCATCTGCACAAGCTGATATCCGCAAAGGACGCCGGTTTTCGCGCCTGAGGATCAACGCGGTAAGGCTGATGTCTCGTACATTGGCGCAAATTCGGCGCTCGGCGGGATCGGCGTGATGATGTCGATCAGCACGCCGTTCGGATCGGCGGTGATGAAATGCCGCTGGCCGAAATCCTCGTCGCGGATCTCCTGCAGGATCGGGAGGTTTGCGCTTTTGCAGGCCGCGTAGACCGCATCGACATCGGCAACCTCGAAATTGAGGAGCAGTCCGGACACTTTGCCGCGAGCCGCAGCCGGGATGGTTTCGTGGCTGCCATCGAGGATGGCGAGCGCGACATGCTCCGCCTCGGTCGATTGCAGATGAACGTACCACTCGCTCTCGAACAACGCCCCGAAGCCGAAATGCGCGCAATAGAAGCGGGCGGAACCGGCGACGTCGTCGGTCATGATGACAGGATAATAGCTCGTCGATTTCATCCTTTTCCTCCATAGATACAGACAGACTGTATGTTTTTATTCTTAACATACAGTCTGTTTGTATGTAAATGGGGGAATGAGCCGCAGCAATCGCGAAAGAACGGAACAGACAAGAGGGGCGCTGATCGATGCCGGACGACGCCTCTTCGTCGATAAAGGGTATGCCGAAACGGCGACGCCGGAGATCGCGGTGGCGGCGGGTGTGACACGCGGAGCGCTCTATCATCATTTCGAAGACAAGAAGGCGCTCTTTCGCGCGGTTGTCGAAGTCGAGGCGCGCGCAGTCGCCGAAGCAATCGCGGCATCTTCGGCGTCCGATGATACGCCGCGCGACGCGCTGATTGCCGGCGTTTCGGCCTATTTCGACGCAATGATGGCGGAGGGCCGCACGCGGCTGCTATTGATCGACGCTCCTGCCGTTCTCGGTCTGCCGGCGAGCCAGGCGATCGATGCCGACAACGCGGAAAGGACATTGCGGACAGGACTTGCAGCCATGCTTCCGAGAGCTGGCGCTACGCTTGAGCCTCTGACATTGCTGCTATCGGCGGGCTTCGACCGCGCGGCAATTGCGATCGAGGCGGGCGCCGAACGGCGGAGCTACGAACAAGCGATCACTGTTCTACTCGACAGCCTCGCCGATCACCTGCGGCGGTAGCTCGACCAGCGGGGCCGGCACATCCGAACTCTTCTCCGGCGATTTGCAAATATCGGCGATGACGCAGCGCTCGCATTCGGGGCGGCGTGCCTTGCAGGTGTAGCGCCCGTGCAGGATCAGCCAGTGATGGGCGTGATAGAGGTAGTGTTTCGGCACCACTTTCATCAATCGCGCTTCAACTTCATCAGGCGTCTTGCCGGGAGCAAGCCTGATGCGATTGGCGATCCGGAAGATGTGCGTATCGACGGCCATGGTGGCCTGGCCAAAGGCCATCGACAGCACGACATTGGCAGTCTTGCGGCCGACACCCGGCAGGCGCACCAGTTCCTCGCGCGTTTCCGGCACCTTGCCGGCGAAGTCGTCGACCAGCATTTGCGAGAGCGCGATGACGTTTTTCGCCTTGTTGCGGTATAGGCCGATTGTCTTGATGTAATCGCGAAGCTTGTCCTCGCCGAGATCGAGCATTTTCTGCGGCGTATCGGCGACCTTGAAAAGCGCTCGCGTCGCCTTGTTGACACCGGCATCGGTGGCCTGGGCGGAGAGAGCCACCGCCACGACGAGGGTGAAAGGGTTGGTATGCTCCAGCTCGCCCCGCGGCTCGGGTCGCTGCACCGAAAAGCGACGGAAGATTTCCTCGCGCTCGGCCTGCGAATAGGCGGTTTTGACGGCCGCCGGCGGTTTGCGGCGGGTGATCACATTCGTGCCTTGCGGCGGGGATTTGAGTTTCGGATTCGCCATGGAAACTCTATACTCAGCGCTTATGATGGAAAGCAACGCCAACAGCTCTAGCGAGCAGCCTGTTTTCGCCGCGGAGCTCTTCCCACACCGGTCGCTCGGCCGCCGGGGCTTCAAGGTGCTGCTCATTCTGTCCGGCGTCGTCTGCTTCCTCTATGGGATGTTCTTCATCGCCACCGGCGCCTGGCCGATCGGCTTGTTCTTCGGCTTGGATTTCGCGCTTCTCTACGGCGCTTTCTGGCTGAATTACCGGTCCGGGCGGGTGCGCGAACAGGTCACCGTGTCGCGCACGGACGTATCGGTGCGCAAGTTTGCCCCATCGGGGCGGATGGTGGAGCATCATTTCAACCCGTTCTGGGCGCGGTTCCTCGTTCGCAGGCATCAGGAGATCGGCATCCTCTCGATGCATATCTTCGGCGAAGGCCGGCGCACCGATATCGGCTCCTTCCTCAATCCTGACGATCGTGAAAGCTTTGCCAGGGCCTTCAAGGGCGCGCTCGCCACAGTCAAACAGCGTCTCTGAGCGTATCAGGCGAGCGCGCAAGAATCGGGTGGTTTAGCCCCGGCCTATTGATTATCTCCTTGTGACAAGGAGAAAGACCATGGATATGATCGCGAACCCACAGACCGACATCACGCCTGACGGCCCTGATTACGATATCGTTCGTCGGGTCATCGAACTCATCACCGAGGATTACCGCGACCAGCCGTCACTGGAGGCGATCGCCGCTAGGCTCAACCAGTCGCCGACACAACTGCAGAAGACCTTCACCCGCTGGGCTGGCCTCTCGCCGAAAGGTTTCCTGCAGGCGGTGACGCTTGACCACGCCAAGCGGCTGCTGCGTAAGGAAGACATGCCTTTGCTCGAGACATCGATCGAAGTCGGCCTCTCCGGGCCAAGCCGTCTGCACGATCTTTTTGTGACCCATGAGGCGATGTCGCCGGGCGAATGGAAGGCAAAAGGGGGCGGCCTCACCATCCGCTACGGCTTCCACATCTGCCCCTTCGGCGTGGCGTTGATCATGGTGACCGATCGCGGTCTTGCCGGCCTTGCCTTCAGCGATTCCGGCAGTGAAAGGGCTTGTCTCGAGGACATGACCTGCCGCTGGCCGAATGCCGAATACATCGAAGACCTGCAGGCGACGATGCCCTATGCCGCCCGCATCTTCCAACCCGGAAAGTGGTCTTCCGAGCAGCCGCTCCGTGTCGTGCTGATCGGCACGGATTTCCAGGTGCGTGTCTGGCAGAGCCTCATGAAGATACCGTTCGGCAAGGCGGTCACCTATTCCGACATCGCCAAGGATATCGGCCGGCCGACGGCCCAGCGCGCTGTCGGCGCGGCGGTGGGGGCGAATCCGATCTCCTTCGTGGTGCCTTGCCACCGCGCGCTCGGCAAGAACGGTGCGCTGACGGGTTATCACTGGGGCCTCACCCGCAAACGCGCGATGCTCGGTTGGGAATCGGCGCATGCGTAAAGCATGCCCAGCAAAAAGGACGGCATGAAGCGCGGCAGCCAATCTGAAAGATCACGGCGCGCTTCAGGCCTGTTCGGCGAGATCAAGCAATGCTTGCGCCGCACCTTCATCGGTGATCAGCGTGTTGCAGCCGATGCGCTTGATCGTGGCGCGGATGGCGGTGGCCCGGTGGGCGCCGCCGGAGGAAAGCACGATGTGCTTGGCCTCTTTCAGCATGTCGAGATCGACGGACATCACCCGCTGGTTGATCGAGTGATCGACCGAATTTCCGTTCCTGTCGAGGAAGTTGAACATGGTGTCGCAGACGCAGCCGGCATTGATCAGTTCTTGCAACTCGGCCTTCGATATCCAGCCTTCCGATAGCGAGGTCGAGTGCGGCCCGATATCACCGCAGCTGACGATCGCGAGATCGAGGTTCTCGGCGAGGCGGTAGATCGTGTCCAACCCGCATTTGTCGATCAGATTGCGTTTGGTTTCGATGGAATCGACGAGAAGCGGCGCCAGGAACATGTAACATTCGGCGCCGAGCTGGTTGGCCAGCCGCCAGGTGTAATCGATCGGATTCGTCTGATGCACGGCAACGATGCCACCGAGCAGCGAAACGACCTTGCAATTGGCGCGGCGCGGTGGCCGGAAGCTCGCCAGCGAGGCGGTCATGGTGCGGCCCCAGCCGACACCGATCGTATAGTCGTCGGGAATGGCTTCGGAGAGGAACTGGCCAAGCGCCAAGCCGACGTTCTTTGCCAGTGAATCGACATCGCCATGAACCGGCGCAGGCACGACGATCGCTTCGTCGAGGCCATAGGCACGCTCCAGCTTGACCGAAAGCTCGACGCAATCGCCGATCGAATCGTTGATCCAGATCTGGACTTCGCTGCGTTTCATCGACTCGTCGAGCAGGCGGATCACCGTCGTCCGGCTGATGCCGAGCTGTTCGGCGACGTCTTTCTGGGTCAGGCCCTCATTGTAATAGAGCCATGCAGCCCTCAGCCTCAGCGAGGATGCCTCGGAATAGGCGGTATGGGTGCCGCGTTTGAGCTTGACCACGTCTCCTCCCGCAGGATTTTCGCCTAAATCCCTGATGGGACGAAAGGCTGCGCCTATGCGTTTGCTGCCGGGATAATGACGGGTGTGACACTTATGTCAATCAGAATGCACAAATGTCCTTGACTTTTCCTTGCGCGAACGGCGATAGTCCTCGCGACATAAAGTCGTCCCTGTCAGTCCGAGGAGGACATAGTGCGGGCATGCCGAAAGTCACGACCGGCCTTTGCGCCGCAGGCGGTATCGCCTGCGTTCGAGCAGCCGTTTGCATGCGGCCGGAACACGTCGACTGTCCCTCACGTTTATGAATCATCCGTGACGGAAGCGCGTATATTCGCCCGCAGCATGCAAAACATCTGTCCCTAGATCATCTCTTTGCCGGGCGGAAGTCGCGCCGGTCCGCTTTGAATTCAATAAGGATCACCAACCATGACATCCAAGCTTGACCAACTCCGCGAGATTACCACCGTCGTCGCCGATACAGGCGATATTCAGGCAGTCGCCCGCCTGAAGCCGGTCGACTGCACGACCAATCCATCCATCGTCCTAAAGGCGCTCGGTACCGAAATGTTCGCAGACGACATGAAGGAAGCTATCGCCTGGGGCAAGAAGCTCGGCGGCGATGCAAATGTTGCCGCTGCAGCCGTTGCCGACCGCCTTGCCATCTCGGTCGGCGCCGCCCTGGTGAAGCTCGTTCCCGGCCGCGTTTCGACGGAAGTCGATGCCGACCTGTCCTTTGATACCGAAGCATCGCTGAACAAGGCACGCAGCATCATTGCCGCCTACAAGGAACGCGGCATCGAGAAAGACCGTATCCTCATCAAGCTCGCGTCTACCTGGGAGGGCATTCGCGCAGCGGAAATCCTGCAGAAGGAGGGCATCGACTGCAATCTGACGTTGCTCTTCTCCAAGGCGCAGGCGATCGCCTGCGCTGATGCCAAGGTTTTCCTGATTTCGCCCTTCGTCGGCCGTATCCTCGACTGGCACAAGAAGTCGACGGGCAAGGATTTCACTGCCGAGGAGGATCCGGGCGTCATCTCCGTCCGTGACATCTACAACTACTACAAGGCCAACGACATCAAGACGGTCGTCATGGGCGCGTCCTTCCGCAATACCGGCGAGATCGAAGCGCTGGCCGGTTGCGATCGCCTGACCATCGCTCCGAACCTGCTCGACGAGCTTTCGAACGACCAAGGCAAGCTCGAGCGCAAGCTGTCGCCTGAAACGGTCAGGCCGGCTGCCAAAATCGCCGTCGACGAAAAGACCTTCCGCTGGATGATGAACGAAGACGCGATGGCGACGGAAAAGCTCGCGGAAGGCATCCGCGCCTTCGCCAAGGACCTGTCGACGCTGCGCACCATGGTGCAGAAGGAACTGCAGCTCGCTGCCGCCTGATAGAGCACGCCAACGATCGAAGGCGCGGATGCCGGCTGGCAACCGCGCCTTTTTCATGCTCTTATCAATGACATATGCTGTCGGAGACCGATATGGCGGACGAGGAAGCGGCAAGGTCGCCTTTGGCACTTGCCCGCAAGCACGCAAGCTTCATCATTGCCGCTGTTGCCGGACTGGTGGTCTTCTTGGCTCTGACCTCGCGGGAGGTCAGTGCCGGCAATATCCTGTTCGGCTGGAATATCAGCGCCATTGTTTTTGTCGCGCTCAGCTGGCGCAAGATGCTGCGGGCGACGGTCGAATCGATCCGGAAACGCGCCGCCGATCTCGATTTTTCGGATACCGTTTTGCTGGCCCTTTCAATCGGTGCTGCGCTTGCGAGCATCGTCGGCATCGGCACCGAGCTTCAGTCGATCAAGGAGGCGCCACCTGACGTTGCGCTGACGCGAGCGGGTGCCACGGTGCTGACGATTCTGATCTCGTGGATCTTTCTGCATACGCTTTTCACCATCCACTATGCCCATTATTTCTATGGCGGGGCGGACGAAGAGAGCGGCCTCAAATTCCCCGACGGCATCGAAGAGCCCGGCTATTGGGACTTCCTCTATTTCTCCTTCACCGTCGGCGTTGCCGCGCAGACCGCGGATGTCGCGGTCAGTTCGACCAGCATGCGCAAGCTAACACTGCTGCATGCCGTGCTGTCGTTTCTATTCAACACGACGATCCTGGCGCTGGCGATCAATGTCGGTGCAAGCCTGTTATAATGCGCCGTAGCCGGCGACCGGGAGGATCCAGCCCATAACACTCGGGAGACGGGACGGAATTAACGTAGGGGCCACACGACCGGTCCACCTGCTCTGCAAAGCGGAGGGTATGATGAAAAGCGTCGCAAGCAGGTTCCGATCAGCCGACCTCGTTCTGCTTCTGGGCAGGCTTCTGCTGGCGCTGATTTTTCTGCACGAAGGCTCGTCTCTTGCGGCAGATCTCGCGTCGACCATCGACACCTTCGCGAACTTAGGGCTGTCGGCGCCGATAGCTTTGGCCACCATCGCTCTTCAAATCGGCGCCGCCATTTCCGTTGCGGCGGGTTTCCTCGGTCGGCTGGGTGCCACGGCGCTGGCGCTCTTCTGCCTGGCGACCGCCTTTCTCTTTCATACGAACTTTACAAGCCAAAACGAATTCTTGCATTTCGAGAAGGACCTGGCGATTGCCGGCGGCATGTTCGTCCTCGCCGCTTCCGGAGCGGGTTCGATATCGGTCGACAAGCTGCTGAAAAGGCGAGCTAACAGCCTTCATCCCTGGCTGAGGGCGATGCTGTAGCGAATGCTGCAGGCTTTTGCGCGCCATGAACATGCCGCGGCTCTTCCGAGCCGCGGAATTGCTCCGGATTGGGCGGCGCCCGCTTACAAGACCGCCTGGCCGGCCATCAGCGCCAGAACCAGGAAGATCAGGAAGATCACCAGCGCAATACCGAAGAGCACGCGGGCGATGGTCGCGGTGGCGGCGGAGACGCCGGAGAAGCCAAAGAAGCCGGCGATGATCGAAATAACGAAGAATATCAGAGCCCATTTCAGCATGACATCATCCTTTGCGTTTGTCTGAAAAGACGCGGCAACCGGGAAATTGTTCCACGTCGCGCGAAATTGGACAATGTTCCTGCTGTCGGCGTGGCTTCCATATCCTTGACGTTTTCGCCGGTCAGCCGTGATTGATCATCACATGGCGAACGGCAGTATAATCCTCCAGCGCATAGACGGACATGTCCTTGCCGTAACCCGACTGCTTGAGGCCTCCATGCGGCATCTCGTTGACCAGCATGAAATGCGTGTTGATCCAGGTGCAGCCATATTGCAGGCGGCCGGCGGTCTTCATGCCGCGGCCGATATCCCTGGTCCAGACCGAGGAGGCGAGGCCGTAATCGCTGTCGTTCGCCCAAGCGATGGCATCGTCAGCGTCGGAGAAGCGGGTGACGGAGACGACCGGGCCGAAGACCTCGCGGCGGACGATCTCGTCGTCCTGCAAGGCGCCCGCAATGACGGTCGGCGTGAAGAAGAAGCCTTTGTCGCCGGAGACCTTGCCGCCGGTGGTGATTTCCATGTGCTTGTGCTCGGAAGCGCGGGCGACGAAGCTTTCGACGCGGTCACGCTGGCGCCTGGAGATCAGCGGACCGATCTCGTTTTCGGTGTCGTCGGCCTGATTGAAACGGATGCTTGAGACGGCCGAAGAGAGATCGGCAACGAAATTGTCGTAGACCTTGGCGTCGGCATAAATGCGGCAGGCCGCGGTGCAGTCCTGACCGGCATTGTAATAACCGAAGGTGCGGATGCCTGACACGACGGCATCGATATCGGCGTCGTCGAAGACGATGACCGGGGCCTTGCCGCCAAGTTCCAGATGAGTGCGCTTGACGGTCTTGGCGGCGGCCTGCAGCACCTTCTTGCCGGTGGCGACATCGCCCGTGATCGAGATCATGTTGACTTTGGCGTGGTTGATCAGCGCATTGCCGACGCTTTCGCCGCGGCCGAGGATGACGTTGACCACGCCTTCGGGAAGGATGTCGGAAAGCAGCTTCGCCATCTTCAGCGCTGTCAGCGGCGTCTGTTCCGAGGGTTTGAAGACGACGGTGTTGCCGCCCGCGATTGCCGGCGCCAGCTTCCAGGCCATCATCATCAACGGATAGTTCCACGGCGCGATCGAGCCGACGATGCCGATCGGATCACGGCGGATCATCGAGGTGTGGCCGGGCAAGTATTCGCCGGCGGCCGGTGCGTGCAGGTTGCGCACTGCCCCCGCGAAGAAGCGGTAACAATCGACGATTGCCGGGATTTCATCGTTCAGCACTGAATTGATCGGTTTGCCGCAGTTCAGCGCTTCCAGCGCGGCGAAACCGGCGGCGTCCTTCTCGATAGCGTCGGCGATCTTCAGCAGGTAACTCGAGCGTTCGGAAGGCGTCGTCTGCGACCAGCTCTTGAAGGCTTTTTCGGCGGCATCGACGGCGGCATCGACCTGGGAAAGCGAGGCCTCGGGAAGGTCGATCACCGTCTCTCCGGTCCTCGGGTTCAGGATGTGCTCTTCCGTCTCCGTGCCTTTTTCGAAGCGGGAACCGATCAGCATTTGCGTATCCATGATGTTCTCCCTGTTATTTGCCGGAACCGGCGATCTGGTCGCCGTCGCGGGTGAGGTAATAGGCTGCCAGGATCGGCAGGAAAGTGACGAGCACCACGACCATGGCGACCACATTGGTGACGGGGCGCTGGCGCGGGCGGATGAGTTCTTCGAGCATCCAGATCGGCAGCGTCGATTGCTGGCCGCCGGTGAAGGTGGTGACGATGACCTCATCGAAGGACAGGGCAAAAGCGAGCATGCCGCCGGCAAGCAGGGCGGTGCCGATATTCGGCAGGATGACATGGCGGAAGGTCTGGAAGCCGTCGGCGCCGAGATCCATCGAAGCTTCGATCAGCGAGCCGGAGGTGCGGCGGAAGCGGGCGACCGCGTTGTTGTAGACGACCACCACGCAGAAAGTGGCGTGGCCGAGCACGATGGTCCAGACCGAGAACGGGATGTCGAAGAGACTGAAGGCGGAGCGCAGCGCAATGCCGGTGATGATGCCGGGAAGCGCGATCGGCAGGATGACCAGCAGCGAGATCGCCTCGCGGCCGAAAAATTTCGTCTGGCTGACGGCAGCCGCGCAGAGCGTGCCGAGGACGAGCGCGATCGCGGTGGCGATGACGGCGACCTGCACGGAAAGGCCGAGCGCCGACCAGACGTCGGGCCGGTTCCAGGCGACGGCGAACCATTGCAGCGTCAGGCCGGGTGGCGGCCACTGATAGCTCTTCTCCTCCGTCGTGAAGGCATAGACGAAGATCAGCAGGATCGGCAGGTGCAGGAAAAGCAGCCCGCCGGCGGCGGCGATCTTCAAGGGCAGCGGCGATGTCTTGAGATCAGAGCGCATCGAAGGCCCCCAGTCTTTTGGCGAGCGACAGATAAAGCGCCATGATGACGATCGGCACGACCGAGAAGGCAGCCGCCAGCGGCACGTTGCCAGCCGTCCCCTGCTGCGCATAGACGGCCTGGCCGATGAACAGCCTGGAAGAGCCGATGATCTGCGGGATGATGTAATCGCCGAGGGTCAGCGAAAAGGTGAAAATCGAACCGGCGACGATGCCGGGGAGTGCCAGGGGCAGCAGCACGGTGCGGAATGTCTGGCGCGGGGTGGCGCCGAGATCCGCCGAGGCCTCGATCAGGTTGCCGGGCACACGCTCGAGGGCCGCCTGAGTCGGCAGGATCATGTAGGGCAGCCAGATATAGACGAAGACGATGAAGGTGCCGAGGTAGCTGACCGAAAGCGAATTGCCGCCGACGACGGGCAGGTTCAGGACGCCGTCGAGAAGCCAGGAGAGATGGAGCTGTTCGAAGATCCACGTCAGGATGCCTTCTTTAGCGAGGATCAGCTTCCAGGCGTAGATCTTGACGAGATAACTCGACCAGAGCGGCAGCATGACGCCGAGATAAAACAGCACCTTCCATTTGCCCCGCGCATAACGGGCGGCGTAGTAGGCGATCGGGAAGGCGATGAGTGCGGAAGCGACGGTGACCAGCGCCGCCATTAAGACGGTGCGGATAATGATGTCGAAATTCGTCGGGCTCAGAAGCTGGGCGTAGGTCGACAGCGTGAATTCGTAGTTCACCAGTCCGGAAAAATCGTCGATCGAGAAGAAACTCTGCAGAAGCAGGGCGATGAGCGAGCCGATATAGATGATGCCGAGCCAGAGCAGGGGCGGTGTCAGCATCAGGAACAGCAAAAGCTTCGGGTGCCGCCAGAAGGCATCCGACAGCCGGCCGAAGACGCCACTGCGTCCCGGAAGGATCGATGTCTTGCCGTCGGAGATGATGAGTGCCGTCATGCCGCATCGTCCATGTAGTGGATATCGGCGGGCTGCCAGGCAAGCCGGATGCCGGCGCCGATATCCGGCACAGGCATGCCTGCCGGCAGCGTGACATGCAGCCGGCTGCCCTGCAGGTCGACGCTGAGACGGGTGGCGGCGCCGAGGAAGCTCGCATGCTCGACCTTCGCCTCGATGCCGTCACTTGCCAGCCGGATCGCCTCGGGGCGCAGGCTCGCCCAGCGTTTCTCGCCGCCGATCGCGGCCATCAGATCAGGCGCGATCACATTGGACGAGCCGACGAAATCGGCGACGAAACGGGTCTTCGGGCAGCGATAGATATCCTGCGGCGTGCCGTGCTGGACGATATTGCCATTGTTGAAGACCGCGACGCGATTGGCCATGGACAGCGCCTCGCCCTGATCATGGGTGACGAAGACAAAGGTGATGCCGAGCGCGCGCTGCAGGCTCTTCAATTCCTCCTGCATCTGCTCCCGCAGCTTCAGGTCCAGCGCACCGAGCGGCTCATCGAGCAGCAGCACCTTCGGCTTGTTGACGAGGGCGCGGGCGAGCGCCACGCGCTGCCGCTGGCCGCCGGAGAGTTGGCCGGGGCGGCGGCCGCCATAACCCGGCAGTTTGACGAGCTCGAGGGCTTCTCCCGCCGCCTTCATCCGCTCCGCCTTGCCGACGCCCTTGACCATCAGCCCGTAGGAGACGTTGTCGAGGATGTTGAGATGCGGGAAGAGCGCGTAATCCTGGAATACGGTGTTGACGTTGCGCCGATAGGGCGGAACGCCGTCGGCCGTCTCGCCGAAGATCTGAATGTGGCCTGCTGTCGGCTGTTCGAAGCCGGCGATCAATCTAAGGCATGTCGTCTTGCCGGAACCCGACGGGCCGAGCATGGCGAAGAACTCGCCCGGCGCTATTTCGAGATCGACGCCGTCGACGGCGCGAACCTGGCCGAAATGGCGCGATACCTGTTGGAAGCGGACGGCTGACGTCATGGAAGGCTCCGGGTCTTTCAATAGAGGGCGTCGGTCGCGGCTTAAAAGACCCCGCCCCAAACCCTCCCCACCAGGGGAGGGGCTTAATCTGCCGCACCCTCGCAAAGAACTCCGTGTTCAAGAGGAGCGAGGCGGTGCCACTTGTAGCCCCTCCCCTTGTGGGGAGGGGTTGGGGAGGGTTCTTCAACCACACAAGCCGACTTGGCTATTACCGCCCGCCAATCACGCCGATGTAATCCGACACCCAGCGGTGATAGGGCACGCATTCGCTCTGCGTTGCACATTTGGCGACCGGTGTTTTCCAGAACTTGATCTTGTCGAAGTGATCGAAGCCGTTGGTGGCGCAGCCGGTTTCTCCCATCAGCTCGTTGCCCTTGCAGGCAGCGGGAACGGAGGGCACGGCGCCGAACCAGGCGGCGGCGTCGCCCTGGACCTTGGCCTGCAGCGAATGTTCCATCCACATATAGGCGCAGTTCGGATGTTCGCTGTCGGCGTGCAGCATGGTCGTGTCGGCCCATCCGGTGACGCCTTCATCCGGAAAGGTGGAGGCGATCTTCTGCTTGTCGGCCTGGAGCAGGTTGACCTGGAAGGGCCAGGAGCCGGAGGCGACGACGCCTTCGTTCTTGAAGTCGTCGATCTGGATCATCGCGTCGTGCCAGTAGCGTGAGACGAGCTTGCGCTGGCCGCGCAACAGGTCGAGGGCGGCCTTGTACTGGTCCTCAGTCAGTTCGTACGGGTCCTTGATGCCGAGATCGGGCTTATGGGCCATCAGATACATGGCCGCATCGGCGATATAGATCGCGCCGTCATAGGCCTGGACGCGGCCCTTGTTTGACTTGCCGTCCGGCAGGGTCTGCTCCTCGAAGACGACACCCCAGCTGGTCGGCGCCTTGTCCTTGAAGGCGTCGGTATTGTACATCAGGACGTTCGGCCCCCAGAGATAGGGCACGCCGTAATGCACGCCGCCGACCGTGTACCATGGGCCGTCCTGCAGGCGCTTGTCGACATTCTTGAAGCTCGGGATCAGATCGGTATTGATCGGCTGGACACGCTTGCCGGCGATGAGGCGAAGCGACGCGTCGCCGGATGCGGTGACGAGATCGAAGCCACCTTCGTTCATCAGCGACACCATCTCATCGGATGTGGCGGCAGTCTTGACTGAGACCTTGCAGCCGGTTTCCTTTTCGAAGCCGGTGACCCAGTCGTAATTCTTGTCGGTTTCGCCGCGTTCGATGTAGCCGGCCCAGGCGACGATGCTGACCGCGCCTTCGCCCTTACCCAAGGCCTTCAGCGGTTCGGCGGCGACCAGCTGTGTCGCGAAGCTCAGGCAGGCGAGCGCTGCCGTGCAGGATTTCAAGAGATTCGTCATCTGCGTCTCCCGGTTTGGTGCCACTTCTGTGGCGATTTGTTCCCGGTTGAAAAGGTGACGCCAAAAGCCCGGTTTCGCAAATTCATTTATCAGAAAGGCGAAATCGGAAATTCCGATATCAGCGGAGCCGGCCGGACCGCATGGTTTCGGCGATGCCGACGAAATCGCGCGCCGCCTGCGGCAGGCTGGAGCCCTTGCGCCAGACCATCCCTACCTGGACGACCGGCAGCGAGCCGGAGACGTCGCGGCTCTCGATGCGGTCGCCTTCGAGCGACCAGGGTCGGTAGACAAGATCGGGAAGCAGCGCCACGCCGGCGCCTGTGGCGACCAGGCTGCGCACCGCTTCCACCGAGCGGGTGCGGAAGGCGACATGCGGGCGGGCGCCGAGTGCGGAGAGCAGTTTGCCGGTATTCTCCTCGATCTCGTCGACCGTCAGCATGATCAGCGGTTCGCGGGCGATATCGGCGACAGAGATGATATCGGCCGACACCAGCGGATGGCCCATCGGCAGCCAGAGGCGATAGGGCGAGGTTTCGAGGATTTCCGCCTGGAGCGCCATGCGGTCGCGCAGATTGGATATCACCATCACCGCCACGTCGAGTTCGCCGCCGACCAGCAGATGTTCGAGATAGCCGCCATTGTCCTCGATGGCGCTGACTTCGATGCCCGGGCAGGCGCGCCGGTATCGCGCCAGCAGATCGGAGAGAACGTAGCCGGCGACAAGCGAGGTGACGCCGATATTCAACGTGCCGGAGAGGGTACTCTGCTGGCCGGAGAAGCTGGTCCGCGCATCGGAGACGGAGGCGAGAATCTTGGTCGCGTGACGGAGGAACTGATGTCCGTTGTGGGTAATCGTCAGGCCGCGCGGATGGCGCTCGAAGAGTTCGACGCCGAGATCGGTTTCGAGCTCCTTCAGCGCTTCCGTCACCGAGGATTGCGAGATCGAAAGGTTCTGCGCGGCTCGTGTCACCGAACCCTGTTCGGCGACGGCCACGAAATATTGGATCTGGCGAAGCGTGAAAGCCATGGATGTTTAGAGCATGGCGGAATGTGCCGTGGCAAGCAGCCGAAAAATTCGGACCTTTTTTGGGATTTTCCTGAAATGGAGCGAGCACGGCGCGCCCACTTAAACTTTCCGAAACGTCATTTCCATAGCATTCTCAGCACCTGTCCTGCGTTGGAGTTTGAGATGGCGGAGCAGTTGGCGTGAAGGCCTTACTGCGCATATTCCGGCCTTCCCGGAAATTGGCAATCATCATCGGCGGAGTCGCGCTTCTGGCGGGCGTTTCCGGCGGCGCGGCGCTGTATGTCGGCAAGGACAGGCTGATCGGCGTCTCCAGTGGCGGCGCGCTCGAATGCAGCGACGTCAACCTTGTGACGATCAGAAAACAGGATCATGTCTGGGTGCGGAAATACATAAAGACCGAACCGACCGACGGGATGACGCGGGTCAGGACCGCGCTCCGTGTCGCCCAGGCCGTCTATGCCGCGCAGAAACCGGATCTGGTACAGGTGGTGGTGCTTGATGAGAACGGCCCAACGCTGCGTGCCGATATTCGCGGCCGGGCGATAGGCGCCGATGTCGTCTTCATCCCGCATCCCGACAAGACCGTTCTCGGCCTCGACGACAAGCGCTATACGGCGCGCTACTACGACGGCAAGGCCAGCGAAAACGGATTGTTCTTCGGCGAGCGTATCGAACTCCCGGCCGATGAGATCGCCATGATCAGTGCTGGCTTCAAGGATCCGGAGGATTGCGTCGATCCGGTCGCCGTCGCCTCGACCAAGGGCGAGGCGACGGGCAAGAAGATTGAGGAGAAGGACAAGAAGGCCGAGGGCGGGGGACATGGCGCGGCACCGGCTGCCGAAAGCGAACCGGCGCCAGCTGCCGAGGGCGACGGCGCCGAAGTAGTGGCCGAGGCGCCGGCCGAAGAGCCGCCGGCGGAAGCCGCCAAGAGCCACTGAACAGGCATATGAAGAAGCGGAGCGCCGGCCGGCAGTCCGCTTTGATCAACCTGCATCTTTCCTGTCAGTCGGCCTTGCTGCGGCGGGCCGGGAAGAGGATGACGTCGCGGATCGACGGCGCGTTGGTCAGAAGCATGATCAGACGGTCGACGCCGATGCCGAGGCCACCAGCCGGCGGCATGCCCTGGTCGATCGCGTCCAGGAATTCGTCGTCCAGCTGCTTTTCCTTTTCGCCGCGGGCATGCGCCTGCTCGAGCTGCTCGACCATGCGGCGGCGCTGTTCCTCGGGATCGTTGAGTTCCGAGAAGGCGTTGCCGAGTTCCCAGGCGTTGCAATAGGTCTCGAAGCGTTCGACAAGCCGCGGCTCGCCCGGCACTTCCTTGGCGAAGGGCGAGATGTCCTTCGGGAAATGCGTGACGTGGGCCGGCTGGATCAGCGTCGCTTCCACCTTTTCCTCGAAGATGAAGGCGAGGCATTCGCCCCAGGTCCAGTCCTTCTCGACCGCAAAGCCGGCAGCCTTGGCGGCGGCGCGGGCTTCCTCGTCGGTCTTGATGGCGAGGAAATCGATGCCGGTTGCTTCCTGGACGGCATCAGGCATCGGCACACGCTTGAACGGCCCCTTGAAGGAGAGGCGCTTGTCGATGAAGTCGAATTCCGTCGTGCCATGAATGGAGAGCGCCAGGGTCTCGAACAGCCGCTCGACGAGGTCCATCATGTCCTCGTAATCGGCATAGGCCCAGTAGCACTCCATCATGGTGAATTCGGGATTGTGGCGCGTGGAGACGCCTTCGTTGCGGAAGTTCCGGTTGATCTCGAAGACCTTGTCGGTGAGGCCAGAGACCAGCGTACGCTTCAGGAACAGTTCCGGCGCGATGCGCAGATACATGTCGAGCTTCAGCGTGTTGTGATGCGTCTTGAACGGCTCGGCGGTGGCGCCGCCATAGACGGAATGCAGCATCGGTGTCTCGACTTCCATGAAGCCGTCATTCTCCATGAAACGGCGGATTCCGGAGACGATCTTCGAGCGCTGCTGGAAGCGCAGCTTCGAATCCTCGTTGGTCATGATGTCGAGATGGCGCTTGCGGTAACGCAGCTCGATATCGGAGAGACCGTGCCACTTCTCGGGCATCGGCAGCAGCGACTTCGTCAGCATTTCGATTTTCTGCGCGTTGATCGTCAGCTCGCCGCGCTTGGTGCGGCGCACGATGCCGGTGACACCGATGATGTCGCCGATATCGATCATCGGCAGCAGGGCGCGGGCCTCTTCCGGCGTCGTGTCCTTGTGGCTGAAGATCTGGATCTTGCCGGAGGCGTCATGGATATCCATGAACATGCCGGAATTGCGCGAGGAATAGACGCGGCCGGCGACGGTGACGACATCCTGCGTCTCGACGTCGGGTTCCAGAGATTCATACTTGGCGCCAAGCTCGGCATTGGTCAGCGTCCGGTGAAAATGCGCCGGATAGGCATCCCCGATCTGCGCGCGCAGCAGCTTGAGCTTCTGGGCGCGCACCTCGGTCGCGTCGGAGGAAAGGGTGTTTTCGGTCTTGTTGTCAGCCACTGTCGAAATCCTCTGACTTTTCTTATTTCGAGCCGACGAGGGCGGCGACCGCCTGTGCTGCGAGCTTCAGGCGCTGGCGCACGACGGAGCGGCCGAGCAGCGCCATGGAATCGAAGAGCGGCAGCGAACGCGACGAGCCGGAGACGGCGACGAAGAGCGGTGCCACCACGACCTTCAGCTTTTTGCCCATGCGGTCGGCGACGGCGCGCAGCTCGGCCTCGATCGTCTCGACATTCCATTCCAGGATCTTTTCGAGATCGGGCTGGACGGAGTTGAGGATCTCTAGGATCTCTTCCGGCGGCGATTTGATCTTGGCGAAATCGGACGGCTGCAGGCTAAGATCGGATTTTAGCAGGAAGCCTGCTAGATCGGGCAGTTCGCCGAGCTTGGAAATGCGCGTCTGCGACAGGCGCAGGCCGGCCTTCAGGCGATCGTTCTCCATCGCCCAGGTCAGTACACGCGCCTGGAATTCCTCCTCGGAGAGCTTCTCGCGGATCCAGCGGCCGTTCAGCCAGTCGAGCTTCTGAATGTCGAAGATCGCGCCTGCTTTGGAGAGATTGTCCGGATCGAACTTTTCGGACAGTTCTTCCATCGTCAGAAGCTCTTCGCCTTCGGCGATCTGGATGAAGAACAAGCCGAGGAAGTTCATCAGCGCCTCGGGGATATAACCGAGCGCGGAATAATAGGAGATCGAGGTTGGGTTCTTGCGCTTCGACAGCTTCGACTTGTCGGCGTTGCGCATCAACGACAGATGCATGAAGACCGGCTGCTCCCAGCCGAAATAGCGATAGAGCAGGATGTGCTTCGGAACCGACGCCAGCCATTCCTCGCCGCGCGCCACATGGGTGATCTTCATCAGATGATCGTCGATAACATTGGCCATGTGATAGGTCGGCATGCCGTCGGCCTTGATGAGGACCTGCATGTCGACGGAATCCCACGGAATGGAGACGTCGCCGTAGACGCCGTCGGTAAAGTCGCACGAGCCTTCGGCCGGGATCTTCATGCGGATGACGGTGCTTTCGCCGGCCGCCATGCGCGAGGTGACTTCTTCGGCCGTGAGGTTCAGGCAGAGACCGTCGTATTTCGGCGGCTTGCCGTCGGCGCGCTGCGCCTCGCGCATCTGCTCCAGCCGCGCAGGCGTGCAGAAACAGCGGAAGGCATGGCCATTGTCCAGCAGTTCCTGTGCATAGGGCTGGTACATCGGCTTGCGGTCGGACTGGCGATAAGGGCCGTAGGGGCCGCCGATATCGGGGCCTTCCTTCCATTCCAGCCCGCACCATTTCAGCGCGTCCAGCACCTTGGTCTCGAATTCCGGGGTCGAGCGCGTCGCATCGGTATCTTCGATGCGCAGGATGAACTCGCCACCGTGCTTCTTGGCAAAGAGGTAGTTGAAGAGAGCGATATAAGCGGTGCCGACATGCGGCTCGCCGGTCGGCGAGGGAGCGATGCGGACGCGGACGCCGGAAGCTGTCCCGGAATTTGTCATTGTATGTGCCCGTCAATGAATGCCGGACTGCTTTCACGGGAAAGCGACGTTCGGCCGGAAGGATGCAGATATCTTCATCGGCAAACCGGCCGAAAAAGGGCATTCGCCCGCACCATTCGCCGATCGTCCGTTCGGCTGGCCTTAGGCCATATTCAACCGGGCGCGTCAAGAAAAACCGCGTCCGCAACGGCTTGCGGACGCTGAGAAGGTGCGCCGGTTGCGGCGCACGCTACCGTATCTGCCTCAGTGCGCGCCTTCGCGTTTCCGCTTCCGGGCATTGCGTGCGAACATGTTCAGCACCTCGACCAGCGCCGAGAAGGCCATGGCGGCGTAGACGTAGCCCTTCGGCACGTGGAAGCCCATGCCTTCGGCGATCAGCGTCGTGCCGATCATCAGCAAGAAGGCGAGCGCCAGCATGACGATCGTCGGATTTCTCTCGATGAAGTTGGCGAGCGGGGTCGCGGCAACCAGCATGACGGTCACAGCGGCGATGACGGCGATCACCATAATCGGCAGATGCGGCGTCATGCCGACGGCGGTGATGATGCTGTCGACGGAGAAGACCAGGTCGAGCAGCAGGATCTGACCGATCGCCGATGCAAAGCCTGTCGTTGCCGACGTGGCGATGAAATCTTCCTGATGGTCTACGGGGTCGACGCTGTGGTGAATTTCCTTGGTGGCTTTCCAGACGAGGAACAGGCCGCCGGCGATCAGGATCAGGTCCTTCCATGAGAAGCCGTGGCCGAAGGCTTCAAACAGCGGTTCGGTCAGTTGCACGATCCAGGCAACGGTGCCGAGCAAGGCCAGACGCATGATGAGGGCAAGGCCGATGCCGATCCGGCGAGCTCTCTCGCGGTGCTCAGGAGGCAGTTTGTTGGTCAGAATGGAAATGAAGATCAGGTTGTCGATCCCGAGAACGACTTCCATCACCACCAGTGTGATGAGCGCCACCCAGGCGGCCGGGTCCTGAATGAGCGTCATGATATCCTGCATCAGCGTATATCCTCTTTGGCGTCACATGATGGAACGACGCGCGCAATGTAATGGCGCCTGCCGTCCGGACAAGCGCCACAAGCGGGTATACGAAACTGATATGATCTTTATTCCCTTACAGGCAGCCAGATTTCGGTGACGCCCATGCCGGTATAGGGATCGAAGCGCTCGTCGTAACGTTCGAACATGTCAGGTGTCTCGCCATGTTCCAGGCCTGAGCTTGGCCACCATGTGCCGAAAATCCGGTTCATGGTCAGGGAAATGCCGGAGACGTGGCCGCGATGGGTGAAGACGGCGTAGCGCTGTCCCGGAAGCTTGAGCGTCGTAAACTCCGCGGGCAAGTCGCCGGCGTCGGAAATCTCGGCTGCGGCCATGTAGCGGAATTTCTCCTCCTCGCCGATATGTCTGCAGATGCCATAGGTGACATTGCCTTTCTGGCCTGGAATATGCCCGAAATGGGTATTGAACTTTTGCCAAAGCGACGGGATGGCGGCATTGTCGCCATAAGGGTAGGTCTCCTGCAGGCCGGCAAAGAGCATTGGTTGAAGAGTCTCGAAACGGGGTGGTTCGAGGTCGTTGAGGTGGTCGGTATCCATTCGGATCGGCTCCAATAAAACAAGGTTACGGGCGTGTCCCTGTCTGCGCACAGCATCCGGCGTCATGCCGAACTGCTCGCGGAAGGCACGGGTGAAAGCTTCGTGCGAGCCGTAGCCCGCGCAAAGCGCAACCTCGAGAATGGTGGATGAGCCGGTGACCAATGCGGGCACGGCGCGGCTGAGGCGCCGTCCTCTCATGTAGCTGCTGATCGAGTGGCCGGTGACGAGCCCGAAGACGCGCGACAGATGGTAGCGCGACAATCCGGCTGCGTCCGATATCTCTTCCAGCGATATATCGCTTTCGAAATGGCTCTCTATGAACCAGATCGCCCGTGCGATGGCGTTCATCTTCATTCCCCTGGTTGCGGCTCGTTATTAGAGAAAAGCCGGCAGCCGGGTTTGATCGTCCTTGCGGAGTTTTGGCCGAAGGGGAGCGGCAGTCAAGGATACGGGATTAGGCCGTCTCGTGCCGGCGCGCGCCGTAGGCTGCCATGAAGACCTTGATCGCACCGCGGATGACGCGGTCGATTTCCTCACGAGTCGGCGGTTCTTCCATGCTGCCGAACAGGCGGAGCTTGAAGAAGCTGCCGCTGGCAAGATCGAGAAACTGGCCGGCGGCAAGATCGATGTCGTCGATCTCGAGCCGGCCTTCGGCGACATGCTGTTCCAAAAAATCGCGCATGATCGTGCGCAGGTTTACCGGGCCCTTGAAAAAGCGTTGACAGAGTACCGGCATGCGGTCGCGAACGCCGAGAACGGTGCGCATCGCGCTGATGACCTTCTCATCGGTCATGTGGGTGACGAAGCTTATCCCGAATTCGTACAGGCCGGATTCGGGGTCATCATGCTCGGCAAGGGCCGTGCGCACGGCCGCCACGAAGGCGGCGCGCTCGGCTTCGATCATCGCCGAAAACAACTCTTCCTTATTGGTGAAATAAACGTAAAGCGTGCCCTTGGAGACCCCGGCCTCACGCGTCACGTCGTTCATGCTGGCGGCGTCGAAACCCATCTTCATGAAGACACGTTTGGCGCCGGCGAGGATTTGCTGACGTTTTGCCGGATCTTCGCCAGCGGCAAATCGGCCTCCTCCAGCGGGTGGGCTGAAGACGGCGACGTGGTCGGGTTTTAGCGTCATGTCTCCTTAACCGTGTTCACGGTTTCGTACTTTCTTTAAAGAAATCGAACCGATTGGTTCTATACATCTTGATATGACGATAAAACAGGTTTATGTCAACTGAACCGAACCGTTCAGTTCGATTATTTACTCCAAGATCGGTAAGTTGGCCATGTCGAGCAACCAGAAGAGCAACGTCGCGCGTATCGTTAGTGAAAACGCCGAGGCTGAAGAGGCAAAGGTCGCGGTCGTTGCCGAGGCACCGGCGGCGGAAGCCCTGGAAAAGCCGGCTGCTCCCGCACAGCCGGCGCCGACCCAGGCCCCGGTTGCTCCGCCTGCGGCGAAGAAGCGGCGCAGCCCGGTGCTGCCGATCGTCGTGCTTGCCCTGCTTGCGGGCGGCGGTTGGTATGGATACGAATGGTGGATGAACGGCCGGTTCATGGTGTCGACCGACGACGCCTATATCGAAGGCGATATCGCGACCATCTCGCCGAAGGTTACCGGCTATGTCGCGAAGGTGAATGTTGTCGCCAACCAGGAAGTCAAGGCAGGCGACGTTCTCGCTACTCTTGATAACGGCGACTACCAGAATGCCCTCGATCAGGCGAATGCCCAGATTGCGACCGAGCAGCTTTCGCTCAGCCGTATCGATGCGCAGATTGAAGGCGCCAAGGCGAGCCTCGTGCAGGCCCAGGCCCAGAAGACTGCCCTCGAAGCCACGGTTCGTGGTGCGGAAATCAAGCAGAAGCGCCAGAGCGATCTGCAGGCAAAGTCGGTCGGCACCACCGCGGATCTCGATGATGCCAATACCGCACTCGATCAGGCCAAGGCCAATCTTGCCGGCGGCGATGCCAATATCGTGGCGGCGCAAGCCAATATCGCCATCCTCGAAGCCCAGCGCAGGGAAGCGGAAGGTTCCGTCCGCACGCTGGAAATCCAGCGCGACAAGGCCGCCCGCGACCTCTCCTTCACCGTGCTCAAGGCGCCCTATGACGGCATCGTCGGCAACCGTTCCGTCCAGGAAGGGGATCTGGTCTCGCCCGGCCAGCGCCTAATGGCGCTCGTTCCGGTGCGCCAGCTTTATATCGACGCCAATTTCAAGGAAACGCAGATCCAGCATCTCGTTCCAGGCTCGAAGGTCAACGTCCATGTCGATGCCTATGACGACCACCCGATCGTCGGCACTGTCGAATCGATCTCGCCGGCCTCCGGTTCGGTCTTTTCGCTGCTGCCGCCGGAAAATGCCACGGGCAACTTCACCAAGGTGATCCAGCGCGTGCCCGTGCGCATCGCGCTGCCGCAGGATGCGCTCGACAGCGGCCGCCTGCGCGCGGGCCTCAGCGTCGTCGTCGACGTCGATACCCGCACGGCGCCGAACAAGTAGCCTTTAGAATAGGCGGAGGGTCCGATGACCGGAAGCGCGACAGCAACAGCGGGGACGATTCCGGCAGCGCCCGCCCACGCCGACGAGCGCATGGATCCGAGGAAGCTCATCGCCTTTTTCGCAATGGTGCTCGGCATGTTCATGTCGATCCTCGACATCCAGATCGTCTCTGCGTCGCTTGCCGAAATTCAGGCCGGCCTGTCGGCCGGTTCCGACGAAATCGGCTGGGTGCAGACGGCCTATCTGATCGCTGAAGTGATCATGATCCCGCTTTCGGGCACGCTGGCGCGCATCATCTCGACGCGCTATCTCTTCGCGATCTCGGCCGCCGGCTTCACCATGGCGAGCGCGCTTGCCGCCACGGCGACGAATATCGACCAGATGATCGTCTACCGCGCCATCCAGGGCTTCATCGGCGGCGGCATGATCCCGTCGGTCTTCGCGGCCGCCTTCACCATCTTCCCGCCGTCGAAGCGCAGCATCGTCTCGCCGATCATCGGCCTGATCGCGACGCTGGCGCCGACCATCGGCCCGACCGTCGGCGGCTATCTCAGCCACGCCTTCTCCTGGCACTGGCTGTTCCTCGTCAATATCGTTCCGGGCATCATCGTCACGCTGGTTACCTGGAACTTCATCGACTTCGACAAGCCGGAACTGTCGCTCTTCAAGAAGTTCGACTGGTGGGGGCTGATCTCGATGGGCGTCTTCCTCGGCGCCCTGGAATATGTGCTCGAAGAGGGCAACTCGAACGATTGGTTCAACGACAATTCCATCGCGCTGGCTGCCGTCGCCTCCGGTGCCGCGGCCATCGTCTTCTTCTATCGCGCCTTCACGGTGGAGTTTCCCGTCGTCGACCTGAAGGCCTTTGCCAACCGGAATTTCTCCTTCGGCTCGGTGTTTTCCTTCGTCATGGGCATCGGCCTCTACGGCCTTACCTATATCTACCCCGTCTATCTCGGGCGAATCCGCGGCTATGACTCGCTGATGATCGGCGAGACGATGTTCGTCTCCGGGCTTGCGATGTTCTTCACCGCGCCGATCGCCGGGCGGCTGTCGACCAAGATGGACCTGCGCCTGATGATGGTGATCGGTTTCATCAGCTTCGCCGCCGGCACCTACATCATGATCCACCTGACGGCGGATTGGGATTTCTACGAACTGTTCATCCCGCAGATGCTGCGTGGTTTCGGCCTTATGATGTGCATGGTGCCGATCAACAACATCGCGCTCGGCACGATGCCGCCGTCGCGCATTCGCGGCGCGTCCGGCCTGTTCAATCTGACCAGAAATCTTGGCGGCGCCGTCGGCCTCGCTGTCATCAACACCGTGCTCACCAACCGGCAGGATGTGCACTACGAGCGATTGCGGGAGAATATGGACTGGGGCAATTCGGCGGCGATCGACCAGATGAACAACATGGCCGCCAATTTTACCAGTTACGGCATGGACGGCACTTCGGTCGCGATCAAGCAGATGGTTGGCCTCGCAACTAAGCAGGCGGTCATCCTTTCCTTCAGCGATGTGTTCCTGATCCTGACCGCACTGTTCGTTGCGATGATCCTGGGTGTCGCCATGATCAAGAAACCCGCGCCGCAAGGCGGCGGAGGAGGTGGCGGCGGCCACTGACCTCCGGCCCCGTCCCTCGAAAAGGCCCTCTCCGGAGGGCCTTTTTGTTGCGGTTTTCCAGCCTCTGTGTCATCAGGTGGGCGATCGCTCATCGAATTGATGCCAGCGGCCGGCAAGACCGGAAAAATGATGCGGAAATCGCCCCGCTGGTTTTTTTGATTTACGTACATCAAATTTGGCGCTAATGGTCTCGTCAGGAGGAACGATGAGGCCAACTGTTCACGATATCGCCGCTGCGGCGGGCGTCAGTCTCGCGACTGTCGACCGGGTCCTCAATCAGCGTCCTGGTGTGCGCCATGTCACGCGGGAGAAGGTCGAGACCGCAATCCGCGAACTCGGTTATATCAGGGACGTCGCCGCCGCCAATCTCGCCAAGGGTCGCACTTATCCGCTGGTCTTCATCCTCCCGGCCAGCGACAATTCCTTCATGCACGGGCTCAATGCCGAAATCCGGCAGGCGATCCTCCGCTCGCCTGCTGAACGCACCGATATTCGTACGATCGAGGTACCTGCCTTCGATCCGGCCGCTCTCGTCGCCGTGCTCGAAGGGCTTTCCCGCGAAAAGCCTTGCGGCATCGCAATGGTTGCGACCGATGCGCCTGAAGTGCGTGCCGTCGTCGACAGGCTGGTGCAGGCGGGCTTTCCCATCGTCACGCTGGTGTCCGATCTTACCGGATCGCTGCGCCATCACTACGCCGGTGTCGACAATATTGCGGCTGGCCGCACGGCGGCCCGTCTGCTCGGCCGGTTCCTAGGGCCGCGAAAGGGCAAGATCGCCGTGCTCGCCGGCTCCATGCTGGTGCGCGACCATCGCGAGCGGCTGGAAGGGTTCACTTCGGTCATGGGAGAGGAGTTTCCCGATCTTGCGATCCTTCCGGTTCTGGAGGGCCGTGACGATCCGGAGATCGCCCATATGCTCGTCGCGGAGGCACTTGGGAATGCCGATATTATCGGCGTCTATAGCCTCGGCGCCGGCAATCGCGGCCTCATCCGGGCACTGAAGGAGAAGGCCGTCGACCGGACGCTGACGGTCGTCGCCCACGAGCTGACCGCCCACACGCGGGCGGCGCTTATCGACAACACGATCGATGCGATACTCAATCAGAATGCCGGTCACGAGGTGCGCAGCGCCATCCGGGTGTTGAAGGCCAAGGCGGACGGGCTCGCCGTCATCGAAGCGCAGGAGCGCATCCGGCTCGACATATTCCTGAAAGACAATCTGCCGTAACGGCAAAGGGAGAATGCCACATGTATCTCGGTCTCGATCTCGGAACCTCCGGCGTCAAGGCGATGCTGATTGACGGCGACCAGAAGATCGTCGGTTCGGCCAACGGCGCGCTCGATGTCTCGCGCCCGCATTCCGGCTGGTCGGAACAGGAACCGGCTCACTGGGTGCGCGCGACCGAGGAGGCCGTCGCCGGGCTCAAGGCGAAACATCCAAAGGAGTTTGCCGCAGTCAAGGGCATCGGTCTTTCCGGGCAGATGCACGGCGCGACCCTGCTCGATGCTTCCGACAAGGTGCTACGCCCCTGCATCCTCTGGAACGACACGCGCAGCCATGTCGAAGCGGCGGCACTCGATGCCGATCCGCGCTTCCGAGCGCTGACCGGCAACATCGTCTTCCCCGGCTTCACTGCGCCGAAACTCGCATGGGTTCAGAAGCATGAGTCCGAGGTCTTCGCGAAGATTGCCAAGGTGCTGCTGCCGAAGGATTATTTACGCCTTTGGCTGACCGGCGAATATATCTCCGAAATGTCGGATTCGGCGGGCACCTCCTGGCTCAATACAGGAAAGCGCGGCTGGTCGTCCGAACTGCTTGCTGCCACCAACCTTTCCAAGGAGCAGATGCCAGCGCTCGTCGAAGGCACCGATCAGGCCGGCAGACTAAGGTCCGAACTCGCGGCGCGATGGGGCATATCGGGCACCGTCGTCGTCGCCGGCGGCGCAGGCGACAATGCGGCATCGGCCTGCGGCATGGGTACGGTCAGCGACGGCGCGGCCTTCGTCTCGCTCGGCACCTCGGGCGTGCTTTTTGCGGCCAACGGCTCCTATCTGCCGAAGCCGGAAAGCGCCGTGCATGCCTTCTGCCACGCGCTGCCCAACACCTGGCACCAGATGGGAGTCATCCTGTCGGCCACGGATGCCCTCAACTGGCACTCCGGTGTGACCGGCAAATCCGCTGCCGAACTCACAGGCGAACTTGGCGAGAGGGTGAAGGCGCCTTCCGGGGTCACCTTCCTGCCCTATCTCTCCGGCGAGCGTACGCCGCACAATGACGCCGTGATCCGCGGCGCCTTCTTCGGGCTGGAGCATGAAAGCAGCCGCGTCGTGCTCACCCAGGCCGTTTTAGAAGGGGTGGCCTTCGCCATCCGCGACAATCTCGAAGCTTTGCGCTCTGCCGGCACCAACATTTCCCGCGTTACGGCAATCGGCGGCGGCTCGCGCTCCCGCTATTGGCTGGGGTCGATCGCCACTGCGCTCGGCGTTCCTGTCGACCTGCCGGCTGACGGCGATTTCGGCGCGGCCTTCGGCGCCGCTCGTCTCGGTCTGATCGCGGCGACGGGTGCGGATCCGATCGCCGTCTGCACGCCGCCAATGACGGCAAGCACGATTGAACCGGTCGCGGCGCTGAAGGGCGCTTATGAGGATGCTTACAAGCGTTACCGGGCGCTCTATCCGGCGATCAAGTCGCTGGCGCATTGAGAGTTTGAGCCAGCGGCCCCCTCACCCTACCCTCTCCCCGAGGGGAGAGGGCGGCGCCCGCAGCGACGGCTTTGAAAGAGCTGCAACGTTGCGGCAAGTCTCTTCTCCCATTGGGGAGAAGGTGCCGGCAGGCGGATGAGGGGGCTGTATGGCACGAACGATAAGACTAAACGACGAACCCAAGGAGACCCCAACATGAGCACCGGATTTTTCGGCGATATCCAGAAGATCAGATATGAGGGCCCGGACAGCACCAATCCGCTGGCCTTCCGCTATTACCAACCGGACGAGATCGTCCTCGGCAAGCGCATGGAAGACCATCTGCGTTTTGCGGTAGCTTACTGGCACACCTTCACCTGGCCGGGCGGCGACCCCTTCGGCGGCCAGACCTTCCTGCGCCCGTGGTTCGAAGACTCGATGAAGGCGGCCAAGCTGAAGGCCGACGTCGCTTTCGAATTCTTCTCGCTGCTCGGTGCGCCCTATTACTGCTTCCATGACGCTGACGTGCGCCCGGAAGGCAAGAATTTTGCCGAGAACACCAGGAACCTCAACGAGATCGTCGATTATTTCGCCGAGAAGCAGGCGGCCACCGGCACCAAGCTGCTCTGGGGCACGGCGAATCTGTTCTCCAACCGCCGCTACATGTCGGGTGCGGCGACTAACCCCGATCCAGACGTCTTCGCTTTTGCAGCCGCGACGGTCAAGACCTGCATCGACGCTACGCAGAAGCTCGGCGGCGAGAACTACGTGCTCTGGGGCGGCCGCGAAGGTTACGAGACGCTGCTCAACACCGACCTCAAGCGCGAGCTCGACCAGCTCGGCCGCTTCCTCAACCTCGTTGTCGAATACAAGCACAAGATCGGCTTCAAGGGCACGATCCTGATCGAACCGAAGCCACAGGAGCCGACCAAGCACCAGTATGACTATGATGTCGCGACCGTCTACGGCTTCCTCAAGAAGCACGGCCTTGAAAACGAGGTGAAGGTCAATATCGAGCAGGGCCATGCGATCCTTGCTGGCCACTCCTTCGAGCACGAGCTGGCGCTTGCCAATGCGCTCGGCATCTTCGGCTCGATCGACATGAACCGCAACGACTACCAGTCCGGTTGGGACACCGATCAGTTTCCGAACAACGTTCCGGAAATGGCGCTTGCCTATTATCACGTTCTGGCAGGCGGCGGCTTCAAAACCGGCGGCACCAACTTCGACGCGAAGCTGCGTCGCCAGTCGCTCGACCCGGCAGACCTCCTGATCGGCCATATCGGCGGCATGGATTGCTGCGCCCGTGGCCTGAAGGCGGCTGCCAAGATGATCGAGGACAAGGCTCTGTCGCAGCCGCTCGCCGATCGTTACGCCGGCTGGGAATCGGCCGAGGCGCAGAAGCTCTTCCGCGGCGAGTATTCGCTCGAGGAGATCACCAACTGGGTCGAGACCAAGGATGTCAATCCGCAACCGAGATCCGGCAAGCAGGAACTGCTCGAGAATATCGTCAACCGTTACGTTTGATGATGGACGCCGGCGGCCATCGGTCGCCGGCTCTTTTTGTGCTCGGCTATTCTATCTCCGTTCAGCGCTTCAACCAGTTGCGTGAGGGCGCGGAGACGGAGTTTCTCACCACCAGATCCGGCCTCAGCAGGATTTCCGTCTCGGCCGGCCGGCCATCGGACAAAAGCTCCAGCAGCAGCGCCATCGCCTGCTTGCCGATCGCCGTCCTCGGCTGGCGGATCGTCGTCAAAGACGGGGATATGAAGACGGCCTGCGGCACGTCATCGAAGCCGGTCACCGAGAAATCCCGCGGAATATCATAGCCGCGCGCGCCGAGCCCGATCATGACCCCGATCGCCGTCTGGTCGTTTACGCACATGAAGGCTGTGGGAAGCGTGTCGCGCATGAAAAGCTGCTCGACCGCATGCCGTCCGCTTTCGATCGTGCCGTCGCCTTCGAGCACGATCCTCAAGTCGGGCGGGACGCCAGCAGCGTCGAGACCGGCATCATAACCCATGCGGCGCCTGGTATAGGCGAGCCGGGTGCGGGAATCGCCGATGAAGGCGATCTTGCGATGCCCTTCGGCCAGCAGCAGGTCGACAGCTTTCCGAGCGCCCTCGGTGTCGTCAACGCCAACATAGGGAATGCCGCCGTTGAATACCGGTTCGAAAACCCCGACGCTCGGCGGCAGTCGCGCCGTCATGGTCTGATGACCGAAGGGCAGGATGCCGGTGAAGAGGATGAGCCCGGCCGCCTGGTTCGAGTTGAAGAATTTCAGATATTCCAGGCCGCGCTGGGCATCGTTCTGGGTGTGGCCGATCAGGACGCCGTAGCCATGGGCCCGGGCCTCGTTCTCCAGTCCGACGAGAATATTGGAAAAATTGGGATCGCCGATATCGGGCGCCACCACGAGGATCATGTTGGAGCGGCCGAGCCTCAGGCTGCGCGCCATGGCATTGGTCGTATAACCGGTGATGGCGATCGCCTGATTGACTTTGAGCCGCGTCGAGTTGGCGACTTTTTCCGGCGTGTGGATCGCCCGCGAGACCGTCGCGATGGAGACCTCGGCGATCCGGGCGACATCTTCGATTGTTGCGGGCGTGGAATTCGACACTGGGGCTCTGCCTTAAGGCTGTCTTCGCCGCGACACTACACAGACTTGTCGAGAGGTCAAAGGCAAGCGTCAACTGATCTGTGTTAATCCACGATGTAAACCTTTACATAGTTGATGTAAAGGTTTACATAAGGCTCGAAGCGGATGGGAGCCGCATGCGCGTGCCTGTTTGAGGCCTAAGGCGGTTTTCAGACGGAAAATGTGCGCTAGTTCAAAATGGAGCGTTGCCGGGATGCGGCGCTCTAGGGGAGGGCATAATGACCGTGGAGATCGCCGACACCGCACCCGTGGTGCTGTCCGCCAGGCGCATATGCAAATCCTTCAGCGGCGTGCAGGTCCTCTTCAGCGTCAACTTCGATCTCCGCGCCGGTGAAATCCATGCGCTCATGGGCGAAAACGGCGCCGGCAAATCCACGCTTGTCAAGGTGCTGTCGGGTTTCGAGCAGCCGAGTTCGGGCGAGATCCTGCTCGACGGCAAGCCTGTGGTGCTGCCGCCCAATGGCGCCGCGGAAGCGCTCGGCATCGTCATCATTCACCAGGAATTCAACCTCGCCGACCATCTGACCGTGACGGAGAGCCTTTTCCTCGGTCGCGAGGTCACGCGTCTCGGAGTGCTCGACCGCAAATATATGCGCGCCGAGACCCGCAAGGTTCTCGACGTGCTCGGTTCGCATGTCGATGAGAATGCCTTGATCAGCACGCTTTCCATCGCCGACAAGCAAATGGTCGAGATCGCCAAGGCGATCAGCCGCGATGCGCGCGTCGTCTTCATGGATGAGCCGACCGCCGTGTTGTCGCGGGAAGAGACCAATATGCTTTTCAAGCAGGTCCGCAAGCTCCGCGACCAGGGTACGAGTTTCGTCTTCGTGTCCCACAAGCTCGACGAGGTGATGGAGCTGACCGATCGGGTGACGGTGCTTCGCGACGGTCAATGGATCAAGACGTCGCCGACATCAATCCTGGACGGGGAATCGATCGCGCAGTTGATGGTCGGCCGCGAACTTTCCAGCCTCTATCCGGCCAAGGTCGAGCCTGATGTCGACGAGGAGATCGTCCTCAGCGTCGCTTCGGTGTCGACCGGTTATGTCAGGGATGCGAGTTTCGAAGTGCGCAAGGGCGAGATCATCGGTTTTTCCGGCCTGATCGGCTCCGGCCGTACCGAACTGATGGAGGCGATTGCCGGACTGCGGCCCCGCCTCGAGGGCGAGGTGGTCATTAAGGGGCAAACGGTCCCCTCCGGCGATGTGCACGCGGCCAATCGCTGCGGTCTTGCCTATATGACCAAGGACCGCAAGTCGAAGGGTCTGCTGTTGCGCTCCGGCATGGCGACCAATCTGACGCTGCAATCGCTCGGAAGACATTCGCGCCACGGCTATCTCAGCCTGAGCAGCGAGGCGGCCGCACTGGCGAAAGCCAAGCGCCGCTTCGACATCAGGGTTCGCGACACCAATATCGTCGCCGGCCGCATGTCGGGCGGAAACCAGCAGAAGCTGCTGCTCGCCAAGGTCATGGAGACCGATCCCGACATCATCATCATCGACGAACCGACGCGCGGCATCGATGTCGGCACCAAGCAGCAGATCTATCATTTCATTTCGGCGCTCGCCCGCGACGGCCGGTCAATCATCGTCGTTTCGTCGGAAATGCCCGAAGTCATCGGGCTCTGCACAAGAGTGGCCGTCATGCGCGAAGGACGGATTGTCGGCGTGCTCGAGGGCGACGAGATCTCCGAGCAGGAGATCATGCGTTACGCCGCCGGGCTCAAAAAGAAGGTGGCTGCGTGAGGCCGGAGCAAGACTTCGCCGACGCGGACAATAGATAGGATGCCCAGACGAACTGGGACGGGAGGTTGGTTTTGGACATGAGCATTAACGAGGAGACCAGGGCGATCCGGCGCAGGTCCTGGCGTGACGTTGATCTGCGCGCGGTTGCACCGTTTGCCGCCTTGGCCTTGCTCCTGATTGTCGGCGCACTGGTCAACCCGAATTTCATCGGCATCACCAATCTTGCCAACGTCGCGACACGCTGCGCTTTCATCGCCATCATCGCGGTCGGCGCCACCTTCGTGATCTCGGCCGGAGATCTCGACCTTTCCGTCGGCTCGATGGTCGCCTTCGTTGCCAGCCTGATGATCCTGCTGATCAATTCGGGCGTCATTGCCGATCCGGTGCTGATGCTGACGGCCGCGGTGGTCTTTACGGTGATTGCCGGGGCTCTTTGCGGCCTCGCAAACGGCCTCATCACCACCGTCGGCAAGATCGAGCCTTTCATCGCCACACTCGGCACAATGGGCATTTATCGCGGCTTGACCACATGGCTGTCACAGGGCGGCGCGATCACCTTGCGCTCGAGTGAAATCCAGACGCTCTACCGTCCGGCCTATTTCGGCAATATTCTCGGTATTCCCGTGCCGATCGTGGTGATCCTCGTCGTCACCGCGATTGCAGCCTTCATCCTCTATCGCACCCGTTACGGCCGCCATGTCGTGGCTGTCGGTTCGAACAGCGACGTCGCGCGCTATTCGGGCATAGCGGTCAACCGCGTGCGCACCATTGCCTTCGTCATCCAGGGCCTCTGTGTGGCGATTGCCGTGCTGCTCTATGTGCCGCGTCTCGGATCCACCTCGGCAACGACCGGCATCCTGTGGGAGTTGCAGGCCATCACCGCCGTCGTCGTCGGCGGCACGGCGCTCAAGGGTGGCGCCGGCCGGGTCTGGGGGACCATCTGCGGCGCCTTCATTCTCGAACTCGTCGGCAACATCATGCTGCTGTCGAACTTCATCAGCGAGTATCTCATCGGCGCGATCCAGGGTGCAATCATCATCATCGCCATGCTGGTGCAGCGGTCGCTGGTTCGCAAATCCTAAGACAAAGAACTTCTCGGATTGGCCGGGCTTGACAGGGCACCCGGCTCGGATTGGACAAGTCCCTGATATTTTTGGGAGGAAATAGCATGCGCAAGCTCATGTTGGGTCTGGCGGTTGCGGGGGTGGCTTTTGCCGGCGCAGCCTACGCCCAGGACAAGAACTACACGATCGGTGTGTCCATTCCGGCCGCCGATCACGGCTGGACCTCCGGCGTCGTGTTCCATGCCGAGCGTATTGCCAAGAAGCTGATGTCGGAACATCCGGGCCTGAACGTCATCGTCAAGACCTCGCCGGATGCCGCCACGCAGGCAAACGCTGTGCAGGACCTCGATACGCAAGGCATCGATGCGCTCGTCATCCTGCCGTCGGATCCGGATCCGCTCGTCAACGCCATCAAGGAGGTCAAGGACAAGGGCAAGTTCGTAGCACTTGTCGACCGCGCGCCGTCGAATAACGACAATTCCGTGCGTGATCTTTACGTCGCCGGCAACAACCCTGCCCTCGGTGAAGTCGCCGGCAAATATATTGCCGAAAAGACGCCGGAAGCCCAAGTCGTCGTCATCCGCGGTCTGCCGATCCCGATCGACCAGCAGCGCCAGGACGGCTTCGACAAGGGTATCGCCGGCTCCAAGGTCAAGGTTCTCGACCGCCAGTACGGCAACTGGAACCGCGACGACGCCTTCAAGGTGATGCAGGACTACCTGACGAAGTACCCGAAGATCGACGTCGTCTGGTGCCAGGACGACGATATGGCCGTTGGCGTTCTGCAGGCGATCGAGCAGGCCAAGCGCACCGACATTCAATATGTCGTCGCCGGCGCCGGCTCCAAGGACATGGTCAAGAAGGTCATGGACGGCGACAAGCTGATCCCGGTCGACGTTCTCTATCCCCCGGCAATGGTCGGCACGGCAATGGAGTTGACGGCGGCGGCACTCTACGACCAGGTCCCGGTTCACGGCAACTACATCCTCGACGCGACGCTCGTCACCAAGGAGAATGCCAAGAACTTCTACTTCCCGGATTCTCCGTTCTGATCACTTGATCAGGCAGGTGCGCCCATTCGCAAGGATGGGCGCATTTTTATGTCCTCACCTGGCGGACGGCGAAAATGCTGCACGTACCTCTTGCCCGCCACAGCCCATCATGATTAGGTCGCAGCCATACCGCATCTGGCCTCGCGCCAATCCGGCGGCAAGTGCGAGGAGGCACCTTGCTCCCGCCGAAATGCGTGCTACAAGTTCTTCAGAAACGTTTACGGTCGATATTCAGGGAGGAATCTGACATGAAGACGATCAAGGGTCCCGGCCTTTTCCTTGGCCAGTTCGCGGGCGATACCGCGCCTTTCAATTCCTGGGACGCGATCACCAAATGGGCGGCCGACATCGGTTACAAGGGCGTTCAGGTTCCGACCTGGGCGAGCCAGCTGATCGATCTGAAAAAGGCAGCAACCTCCAAGGATTATTGCGACGAGTTCGCCGGCAAGGCCCGCGAAAACGGCATCGAAATCACTGAGCTCTCGACCCATCTGCAAGGCCAGCTGGTTGCCGTTCACCCCGCCTATGACGAAGCATTCGACGGCTTTGCGGCCCCCGAGGTGCGCGGCAATCCGAAAGCCCGCCAGGAATGGGCGGTCGAGCAGGTCAAGATGGCGCTGACAGCATCGAAAAACCTCGGCCTCAAGGCGCATGCGACCTTCTCCGGCGCGCTCGCCTGGCCCTTCATCTATCCCTGGCCGCAGCGTCCCGCCGGTCTGGTGGAGACGGCCTTCGACGAGCTTGCCCGCCGCTGGACGCCGATTCTCAACCATGCCGATGAGAACGGCATCGACGTCTGCTACGAGATCCATCCGGGCGAGGACCTGCATGACGGCATCACTTTCGAGATGTTCCTGGAGCGGGTGAAGAACCATCCGCGCGCCAACATGCTCTACGATCCCTCGCACTACATCCTGCAATGCCTCGACTATCTCGAGAACATCGACATCTACAAGGACCGCATCAAGATGTTCCACGTCAAGGATGCGGAGTTCAATCCGACCGGGCGCCAGGGCGTCTATGGCGGTTACCAAGGCTGGGTGGAACGCGCCGGCCGCTTCCGCTCGCTCGGCGACGGTCAGGTCGATTTCGGTGCGGTCTTCTCGAAGATGACGGCCAATAATTTCGACGGCTGGGCTGTGGTCGAATGGGAGTGTGCGCTGAAACATCCGGAGGACGGCGCCCGGGAGGGGGCCGAATTCGTGGCCGCACATATCATCCGCGTCACGGAAAAGGCCTTCGACGATTTCGCGGCCGGCGGCACGAACCAGGCGGCCAATCGGCGGATGCTCGGGCTTTAAAAAGACGTGCCGTGAGGCTGCCCCTCACCCTAACCCTCTCCCGTTCTGACGGGGAGAGGGGACTTGCCGCACCGGCCGTCGAGGTGGGCGTAAATACCGCGGCATATCCCCTTCTCCCCGCGAGCGGGGAGAAGGTGGCGGCAGCCGGATGAGGGGCGCGCATCCGCGCCAGGTTAAATTTCAGGAGGACAAGAATGGCAATCGAAGCATCATCGGAACAGACACGCGAGCCGCGCATCCGGCTGGGGATGGTGGGCGGCGGCGCGGGCGCGTTCATCGGTGCGGTGCACCGCATCGCAGCCCGCATCGACGATCAGTACGATCTCATCGCCGGGGCATTGTCGTCGACGCCTGAGAAGGCGGTTCAGTCCGGCCGCGACCTTGGACTTGACCCGTCGCGAACCTATTCCAGCTACCGCGAAATGGCGATCCGCGAGGCGAAGCTGAAGAACGGCATCGAGGCGGTCGCGATCGTTACCCCGAACCATGTGCATTACGACGCGGCCAAGGAATTCCTGAAACGCGGCATCCATGTTATCTGCGACAAGCCGCTGACATCGAACCTTGCGGACGCGAAGAAGCTGAAGAAGGTGGCCGACGAGAGCGGCGCGCTCTTCGTGCTGACGCACAACTACACCGGGTATCCGATGGTGCGTCAGGCGCGCGAGATGGTCGCGAACGGTGAGCTCGGCGATATCAGAGTGGTCCAGGCCGAATATCCGCAGGACTGGCTGACGGAAGCGGTCGAACAGACCGGCCAAAAGCAGGCGGCTTGGCGCACCGATCCGGCCCAGTCCGGCGTCGGCGGGTCCACAGGCGATATCGGCACGCATGCCTATAATCTCGCTTCGTTCATAACTGGCCTGGAACTCGACAGCCTGGCTGCCGATCTAGACAGCTTTGTTCCCGGCCGCCGGCTTGATGACAATGCTCATGTCATGCTGCGTTTCAAGGCGAAGGGCGCGGAAAAGCCGGCCAAGGGCATGCTCTGGTGCAGCCAGGTGGCGCCCGGCCATGAAAACGGCCTGATGGTTCGCGTCTACGGAACCAAGGGCGGGCTGGAATGGACCCAGAAGGACCCGAACTATCTATGGTACACGCCGTTCGGCGAGCCGAAGCGGCTGATCACCCGCGGCGGCGCCGGCGCCGGAGCGGCGGCCGGTCGTGTCTCGCGGGTGCCGTCGGGGCATCCGGAAGGTTACCTTGAGGCATTCGCGACGATCTATACGGAAGCCGCACATGCGATCAACGCCCGCAAGAAGGGCAAGGCTGTCGACAAGGCTGTGGTCTACCCCACCGTCGATGACGGCGTGAAGGGCGTGGCTTTCGTCGAAGCCTGCGTTGCCTCTTCGAAGAAAAACGGCGCATGGGTCAAGGTCTGAGTTTACCGATCGGCGTGGCTCGAGGAAAATGCCGAGGTGGGCTCAGGTCGCCTCGGCGTTTTGCTTATGGTCATTAGGCAGCAGCGCGGCCACGCTTCAGCAGGTTATCGACGCTGAGCGGGCCGGCGCCTGCCGCCACCAGATAGAGAAACACGAAGCAGAACAGGATTGCAGCGACGCCGCCGTTCTGGGCGGGATAAAAGCTTTTGCCCGCATGGCCGATAAAATAGGCGAATGCCATCAGCCCCGAGAGCACGAAGGCTGCGATGCGGGTCTGGAATCCCACCAGGACGAGGAAGCCGAGGATGAGTTCGATGAGTCCGGCAATCCAGGAGAGCGAGCCCATCGGCGGCACGCTTGCCGCGGCCGGAAAATGCAAGATCTTCTGCGTTCCATAGCTGAAAAGCACAAGCGACGAGACGATGCGCAGCAGGCTCAGCAGATGCGGCTGCAGCAGATGGATTGAAGAGAGCATTGGGTTTCCTTTCATGTTTGGCGATGCCTTTCGCTGTGTAGTGATCATGGGCTCGGCAGCAAGTCACGACTGCTGACATTCGCGTTATGAGAGCAATCGGAGGCGAAAAACGCGGCAAGTCGAAGCGGCTGGCTTGCGCGGTCTCCGCCGCTCGGTAGCCTATACTGTAACGTTGCAGTTTTTCTGCTGCCGGGCCTGTACTTTGCTTGCCGGCTTGGCTAAATCCGAGCCCCACGGTCAATTCAGATGCTGAGAGACAGGATTTACAGATGATCGATGCGAAGACGCTTGCAAGCCGCTTTCCCGGTGATTTCACCTTCGGTGTTGCCACCGCCGCCTTCCAGATCGAGGGCGCCGGTAAGGCCGATGGCCGCAAGCCGTCCATCTGGGATGCTTTCTGCAACATGCCCGGCCGCGTCTACAATCGCGACAACGGCGACGTTGCCTGCGACCACTATAACCGCCTGGAGCAGGACCTCGATCTCATCAAGGAGATGGGTGTCGAAGCCTATCGCTTCTCCATTGCCTGGCCGCGTATCATCCCGGAGGGCACGGGTCCGGTGAACGAGGCGGGCCTCGACTTCTACGATCGGCTGGTCGACGGCTGCAAGGCGCGCGGGATCAAGACCTTCGCGACGCTCTACCATTGGGACCTGCCCCTGCTGCTCGCGGGCGATGGCGGTTGGACGGCGCGCTCGACTGCCTATGCCTTTCAGCGTTACGCCAAGACTGTCATGAGCCGCCTCGGCGACCGCCTCGATTCCGTTGCCACCTTTAACGAGCCCTGGTGCATCGTCTGGCTGAGCCACCTCTACGGTATCCATGCTCCGGGTGAGCGCAATATGCAGGCTGCCCTTCACGCCATGCATTACATGAATCTTGCCCACGGACTCGGCGTCGAGGCAATCCGTTCGGAAGCTCCCAATGTGCCGGTCGGACTTGTGCTCAACGCCGCCTCGATCATCCCGGGCTCCGACAGCCCGGCCGATCTTGCCGCCGCCGAACGCGCGCATCAGTTCCACAACGGCGCCTTCTTCGATCCCGTCTTCAAAGGCGAATATCCGAAGGAATTCGTCGAGGCGCTCGGTGACCGCATGCCCGTCATCGAAGACGGCGATCTGAAGCTCATCAGCCAGAAGCTCGATTGGTGGGGTCTGAATTACTACACGCCCGAGCGCGTCGTCGACGATGCCGAACGAAAAGGTGATTTCCCCTGGACGGTGAAAGCGCCGCCGAGAAGCGACATCAAGACCGATATCGGCTGGGAAATCTATGCGCCGGGGTTGAAGCTCCTAGTCGAGAACCTTTATCGCCGCTATGACCTGCCGGAATGCTACATCACCGAAAACGGCGCCTGCGACAATACTGGTGTTGTCGATGGCGAGGTCGACGATAAGATGCGTCTCGATTATCTCGGCGATCATCTCGACGTCGTGGCCGACCTCATCAAGGACGGTTACCCCATGCGCGGCTATTTCGCCTGGAGCCTGATGGATAATTTCGAATGGGCCGAAGGCTACCGTATGCGCTTTGGCCTCGTCCATGTCGATTACCAAACGCAGGTCCGCACGGTGAAGAAGAGCGGCAAATGGTATAGCGCACTTGCGGCAGAATTTCCGAAAGGCAATCACATGCCGGCTCAGCAGAACAAACTGAAAAAATAGACCGGCGGAAAGCTGCAACAGGCAGTTGCTTAAACGTTTCTGAACCCTTGACTGGCAAACTCCGCTGGTCAGGGAGCCGGAATGCAAATACTCGCAAAATTGCAGGGCAGGGGATCGGCCATAGGCCGTCACATCACCGTCACGGGCGTGCTGTTCTCCTTTGCTGTCATCGTCGCGGTCGCCACCATCATGGTGTTGACGGCACTCGAACGCGTCGCTGAGAACGCCAATGTCCTTGACGACGAGCGCTCACGCGAAACGACGATCGGCGCGTTGAAGACCTTCGAGGATCAGCTCGCCGCGACGCTCGACGATTATGCCGCCTGGGATGATGCCGCTGCCAACGTCTATGCGTCCGATGGCATGGCGTGGACGGTCAGCAACTACGGCGAGATGTCGGTCAACAGCTCGCTTTTCGACATGGCGATCCTTGTCGATGATGCGAAGAACTCGATCATGGCCTATCGCGATGGCAAGCCGATGGAGGAGCCGCCCGCGGATTTCTTCGCGCCCTCGCTGTGGAAACTGTTCGACGTGGTCAAGGCGGCCGGCACGGCCGAGACGCCCCAGGCGGTCGGTTTCATCACCAGCAAACGCGGCATTGCCGCTGTCGGCGTGGCATTGGTGCGGAAGAAATCCGGCGCGCTTGATGCGCCCGCCGGGCAGCACCGTTATCTTATTTTCGCCCGCCATCTCGATGACGACAGGGTGGCCGGGCTCGGGCAGACCTATGTGATCGCCGGACTGAGGCTGGCGCCGCCGAATTTCGCGGCCGAATATCTCGTACCTATCGCCGATCCGTTGGGGGCAACGATCGGCAAGCTCGTCTGGAATTCTCGCTCACCCGGCAATATCGCCTACGCGCAGGTGCGGCCGATGGTCATCCAGGCACTCGGTCTCGTTGGGCTCTTCTTCGTGGTCCTGCTGGCCATCGGCTGGTTGGCCGGCCGACGCCTGAAGGCGGAGGAAAACAGCGCGCGCGAAGAGGCGCTGCGCGACAGGCTGAGCGGCCTTTCCAATCGCGACGGCCTCGGGCTCGCCGTCGATCGTTTTGTCCTCGAAGCGCGCCAGAGCAAACGCAACGTGCTGCTCCTCTATCTCGACCTCGACGGTTTCAAGGAAGTCAATGACAGCTATGGACACGGCACCGGCGACCAGTTGATCCGCGCGGTCGCGGCCGGCCTTAAAGTATTGATCCCGCAAGGCGCAGTTCTCGCCCGCATCGGCGGGGATGAATTTGCGATCGCCTTTCTCTCCGATGCCGAGAACGCTGCCGCCCTCCAGCTTGCCGAGCAGATCCTTGATTTTCTCGTCGAGCCGCTGGAGATCGGTCGCCGTGTTGTCGTCGTTGGCGCCAGCATCGGCATCGCCATGTCGCCTGCCGGTGCAATCGATCGCGAGGAACTGGTGCGCCGTTCCGACCTTGCCATGTACAAGGCGAAGGAGGCGGGCCGTGCGCGCATGACGCTTTACGATCCGTCGATGGATGCAGACCGGCAGCAGCGCAATGCGCTGGAGCTCGATCTCAGAATCGCCATTGAAAGCGGTGACCTGACGCTTGCCTATCAGCCGCTGGTCGATGCGGGGACGCATGCGCTGACCGGCGTCGAGGCGCTGGTGCGCTGGAACCGTCCGGGCCACGGCCCGGTTTCGCCCGAGCTGTTCATTCCGATCGCCGAGACCAGCGGCCTCATTGAATCGCTCGGCCTGTTCGTGCTGCGCAAGGCCTGCGAAACGGCCAAGCAGTGGCCGGAACTGAACGTCTCGGTCAATGTCTCGCCCGGCCAGTTCCGCAATCCCGCCTTCACCGATTATGTGCGCTACGTGTTGAAGCAGACGGAGATCGAGGCCAGCCGCATCACGCTCGAGATCACCGAAGGTTATATGATCCAGAATCCGCAGCGCACTCGCCAGTCGATTGAACGGCTGAAGGGGCTGGGGGTTAAAGTGGCGCTCGATGACTTCGGTTCCGGCTTCTCTTCGATCGGCTATCTCAGACAGTTCGGCTTCGACCGCATCAAGATCGACCGCTCACTGGTCATGGGCATCAACGAGGACAAGCGCCAGCGCGAAATGCTGCAGGCAACGGTGGCGCTCGCCCGCTCGCTCGATATCCCGGTGACGGCGGAAGGCATCGAGACAGAGGGACAGGCGGTTGCTATGCGCTTGTTCGGCTGCGACTGTCTGCAGGGCTATTTGTTCGGAAAGCCTCTGGCGGCCGAGCGAATTACCGAGATGCTGAACGAGCTTCGTACTGCGGAGCAATCAACCCGGCGCCGCCTCGGCGCGGCCTGACGGCGAGCTCACCGGGGCGAACTCATCAGCTGCCGATATGCCGTTTGCCGCGTTTTTTCGCCAGCGCGATCTGATGCTGCCGCTGACGGTAGCGCAGCCGGTCTTCCTCTGTCCTCGTGTGATAACAGTGGCTGCAGGAAACGCCTTCCTCATAAAGCGGCGAGGCAATTTCCTCTGAAGTGATCGGGTTGCGGCAGGCGTGGCACAGCCGGTGCTCGCCTTCCTTCAGGCCGTATTCGACCGATACACGCTCATCAAAGACGAAACAGGCGCCCTCCCAGAGGCTTTCTTCCTGCGGCACTTCCTCCAGATATTTCAGAATGCCGCCCTTTAGATGATAGACCTCGTCGAAACCCTCGGCCTTCATGAAGGCCGTGGCCTTCTCGCAGCGTATGCCGCCGGTGCAATACATGGCGACCTTCGGCTTGTTGTGCAGCCCCGTATTCCGGCGCACCCAATCAGGAAATTCGCGGAATGTCTTGGTCTTGGGGTCGAGCGCGCCGCGAAAGGTACCGATTGCCGTCTCATAGTCGTTGCGGGTGTCGATGACGATCGTATCGGGATCGGAGATCAGCGCGTTCCAGTCCCTGGGCGCCACATAAGTACCGACAGTCTTATTGGGGTCGATGTTCTCGACGCCCATGGTGACGATTTCCTTCTTCAGCTTCACCTTCATGCGCAGGAAGGGCATTTTCGAGGCGCGGCTTTCCTTGTGCTCCAGGCTCGCAAATTCCGGCTGGGCACGCAGGAAGGCGAGCACGGCGTGAATGCCGGCATCCGGTCCCGCGATCGTACCGTTGATGCCCTCATGCGCCAGAAGCAGCGTTCCCTTGATGTCGTTTTCCTCGCACAGCGCCTGCAGCGGGGCCTGCAAGGTGGCAAAGCGCGGTACGGATACGAAGTGGTAGAGCGCCGCTACGAGGAACGGGCCGGTGTGTGTCAGGCTGTCGGTCATGGGCGGGAAATACAGAAAATTGACCGTTCGCGCAATTGCCTTCCGCGCAGGCGGCCTACCGTCTTCAGGATCGCGCCTGCCCATCGCTCAATTCGCAGCCGTCAGCCAGAGAAGCTCGATACGCTCCGATTCCTCATCGGGATCATCGGCGAAGACGGTTTCGGCTTTGAGGAGGGCGTGCCGCCGGTCTTCCTGCTGGCGGAAGATGATCGCGTCAAGAAGATGCGCCAGATCGTCGTTGCGGGTGAAGAGCTGCGGCTCGGCTTCGACCAGCTCACAGAGTACGGCAAGGTCATGGATGTGGCCGAGATCCTCGACCAGTTCCTTGGCCGCATCGCTCTTGGCCTTCATCGCGGTCGGCCAGATGTCGCGCAAAAGAGCGTGGTAGAGCCGATAATCATAGGAGCGTTTGCGCAGATCATGGAAATCCCCGGCTGATGCATCGCCGTGGCATCTGGCAAGTGCCGCCTTGGCCTTGCGCGCGGTGCGGCGCCAGCTCTTCGCCAGCATGCGTGCGTTCTTGCGGTGGCTGCCATCGAAGGAAATGCCATCCAAAGCCGCGATTGCATCCTTCAGCACGCCTGGGGCTTCTATCAGCCGCCGTTGCAGGCCGCTCTCGGCCTCCGCCATCCAGTCGCGGCGCCCCTCGAGAATGGTGACGATCCGGCCGAGCGCCTCGCTTTCCTCTTGCCCGCGGGCTGAATGCTGCAAATATTGGGCGGTGCCGATGAGCGCGGCAGCGTCGCGGATTGCCGAAAGCGAGCGCGCGGCATCACGCAGTCTTGCATTTTCCTGTTTCTGGAAATCCGGCACCTCGCGCGCGACGAGCCGGTAGAGCGAGCGCAATCGCTTCAGGTTTTTTCGGAAGGAATGGATCGCCTCGTGCGCACCGTCCGGCCGCTCTTCGAGAAAGGTAATGGCACCTTCCAGCTGCTCAGTCGCGACGCTCCTGAATGCCTCGGTGAAATCGGCGTCAGGCCGAATGCGATAGGCCATGCCTGTCGTGCCCGTATTCTGTGGCAAGGGCCTGGTTGGAGTAGCGGAAATCGCCGGTCACTTCGCGGCCAAGCCAGGCGGGCAGGACGGGTTTGTCAGTTTCTGCCGTCATCTCCACTTCGGCAATCACCAGTCCGCGATGCTCACCGGCAAAGACGTCGACTTCCCAGACGAAGCCTTGATGCGGGACGCGGTAGCGCGTCTTCTCGATGACGACGCCGATCGCGCTCTGCAACAGCTCCTCGGCATCGGCAATCGGGATGTCATATTCGAATTCGTCACGGGTGATGGCACTGCGGCCAATCTTGATCGTCAGCTTCGCTTTCCTGCCGTCGAGGATGCGAACGCGAACGGAACGGTCGTCCATCGAGGCGATGTAACCCTGTCTCAGGACAGACTTGCTCTCGACGGCGGAACGCCATCCATCGCCGCGTACAAGAAACTTCCGCTCGATCTCTTTCGCCATGTCGGTGAACCTTTTGTGACGATCGCCGCACGGTAGACCAATTTCCAGGCATTTCATACCCTTCTTCTCACGCAGCCGGGTTTTATCTCGACAAGGTTCGGCGAGGGCGTTATTCGGAATGCAAATTTCAATCGTTTCAAGGAGGTCGTGCGACCATGGGCGAGAAAACAGAGAAGCTCCTTTCCATCCTGAAACTCCAGCCGGTCGTTCCGGTCCTGATCGTTGACGATGCCAGGTCGGCGGTGCCGCTGGCCCGCGCGCTCGTCGCAGGCGGCCTGAAAGCAATCGAGATCACAATGCGCACGCCGGCGGCACTCGAGGCCGTGCGCGCCGTCGCCGCCGAGGTCGAGGGCGCCGAAGTCGGCGCCGGCACCATCCTGAATGCCGCCCATTGGGAAGCGGCTGTCGAGGCCGGCTCGAAGTTCATCGTCAGCCCGGGCACGACGCAGGAGCTGATTGATGCCGCCGCCGATTCCGACGTGCCGCTGCTTCCGGGAGCTGCGACCGCCAGCGAAGTCATGGCGCTGCGTGAGGAAGGCTATCAGGTGCTGAAGTTCTTTCCTGCCGAGCAGGCCGGGGGCGCCGCTTATCTCAAGGCACTCTCTTCGCCGCTCGCCGGCACGCTGTTCTGCCCGACCGGCAGCATTTCGCTGAAGAACGCCAGGGATTATCTTTCGCTGCCGAACGTCGTCTGTGTCGGCGGTTCGTGGGTTGCGCCAAAGGAACTGGTCGCAGCCGGCGACTGGACCGGCATTACCAAGCTTGCGGCTGAGGCCGCCGCGCTGAAGGCCTGAGGTTGCATGGGCGGGGTATGAGCGCCAGGCACAGCCCCCACGCCCAATATTTGTATTTCAGCCGTCGCAAACCTATGTTCTCCTCCGGCCTCAAACAGGGAGACGACGAGGAATGTTCGACGCAAAGAAGCTTCTCGACCAGTTCTTGGGTTCGCAGGTGCCGGGTCTCGGCGGTTCGGTCCGCGACAGGGCGGGCGAGGCCATGCAGACGGCAAAGAACAATCCGATGAAGACCGGCGCGATCGCAGCCGTGCTTCTCGGCACCAAGACCGGTCGCAGTATCGCCGGCAATGCATTGGCGATCGGCGGTCTTGCCGCTATCGCCGGCCTTGGCTATCAGGCCTACAAGAACTATCAGTCGGGCCAAGCGCCCGCGGCCCCCTCGGATGCGCCGTCGGCAAACAATCCGGTGCTCCTGCCGCCGCCCGTTGAATCCGGTTTCGGACCGGCATCGCCGGCTGGCAGCAACGAATTCGTGCTGGTGCTGATCCGGGCGATGATCGCCGCAGCCAAGGCCGACGGCCATATCGACGACGCCGAACGCGCCCTGATCATGGACAAGATCAAGGCCGCTGACGTCAGCGGCGAGGTCGCCGCTTTCATCGAGGGCGAACTTGCGTCACCGACGGATATCGACGCGCTCGTAGCTGCGGCGGTCACGGAAGAACAGCGCGTCGAGCTCTACACCGCTTCGCGGCTGACCATCGATCCGGATTCGCGCGCCGAGCGCGGTTATCTCGATCTGCTTGCGGGGCGACTCGGCCTCGCCGATCAGCTGGTCGACCATATCGAGGCGACGGTGTCATCCGCCAAGACGACCTTGTCACAGTGACATCCAGGCCGGTTGCCTTTATCGGGCGACTGGCCTATCCCCTCCCGGGGAAGGCTCTGGAATAGGGGAGTGAACATGCGCGATCTTGCAAATTTCAAGGGCTGCCCGGCGCCGAAGCCGGTTACGCTGAAAGGCCGTTTCGTCACGGTCGAGCCCTATCGTCGCGAAGAACATCTCGAGGCGCTGTGGGACGGGCTCGGCGGCATGGGCATCAACCGGCTGCTTCTTTATTTCGCGCAAGACGACTTCTCCGGTATCGAGGATTTCGCCAACTGGCTGGAAAGCGTCGACACCAAGTCCGGCTGGCTCACCCATATCTTCCGTGACAACGCCACAGGCAAGGTCGTCGGCATGGCGAACTACATGCGCGCCGACCCGGCAAACGGCGTCGTCGAAATCGGTGGCGTGGCTCATGGTCCCGAGATGAGCCGTTCGCCGCTGTCCACCGAAGCGCATTACCTGATGGCCAAACATGTTTTCGAGGATCTCGGCTATCGCCGCTACGAATGGAAATGCGACAACAAGAACGAGGCGAGCAAGGCGACGGCATTGCGCTACGGCTTCAGCTTTGAAGGGGTGTTCCGTCAGCACATGATCTCCAAGCATCGCAATCGCGACACCGCCTGGTTCTCGATGATCGACGCCGAATGGCCGCTGATCAACGATGCTTTCGAGGCCTGGCTTTCGCCCGAAAATTTTGACGCGGCCGGCAAACAGATCCGCCGCCTGCAGGATATTCGTGCGGATCTGGAAAAGGAAAGGCTCGCGTGAGCCCGGAAAGCCGCTCGCAGGCGATCGCCGCCGCTGTCATCCTGCTCGGCGCGGGCATCGTCCTCTATTTTCTGCCGACCATCGTTCTATGGATCGGCAATTTCTCGCCGACGCTGGGGATTACAGTCGGCTTCTGCCTGATCATGGCGTTTTTTGCGGTCTTCTGGCTGCGGGCGCGCTATCAGCGCCACAGAGGAAAATAGTCTACCCTTGCAGGGAGGCGCCGAGCAGGACGGCGCCCATCAGGACGACAAGCAGGGCGCCGAGGATTTCAATGGCGTTGCCAACCCAGACGGAAGCCGTCGAGCCGCGTCCGGAGAGGCGGACCGCCGCACTCTTGGCGGTGACGGCAAGGGTCGCGAGCACGGAAACCGTGATCGCCGTGCCGAGCGACATGGCAGCGACCGAAAGCGCGCCGCCGAGATAGAGGCCGTTCAGCAGCGAGAACGTCATGACAAGCAAAGCCCCGGAGCAGGGTCGAAGGCCGACGGCTACGATCGCCGACCAGGCCTCGCGGACGCTGAACCTGTCGCCGGCGAGCAGGGCCGGATCGGGCACGTGCGTATTGCCGCAGGTCTGGCAGGCGATGCCGGGAACGAAGCTGTGACCGGCGTTCACGGCCTGCGCCTTGCCGTTGAAGGCATAGGACTGGCGTTCGGCTGCGTTATCCTTCCATTCCAGCATCATGGACACCGGACCGGCCGACGTCGCCAACAGCCGGCGGCGCGGCAGATGGCTTGCCATCGAACGCAGTTTGCGGAACAGCAGCCAGCCACCGAAGAGGATGACCATGATGAAGCTCACGATTTCCATGGCATGAGTGGCTGTCGTCAGCGTAATCCCGGTGCCGCGCAGCACCAGCCAGGCGCCGCCGACCAGCGCCATGGCGACGACGCCCTGAATGAAAGCCGAAATGAAGGAAATAACCACGCCGCGCTTCAGCTCGACCTCGTTGGCGATCATGTAGGAGGAGATGACCGCCTTGCCGTGACCGGGGCCGGCGGCATGGAAGACGCCGTAGGCGAAGGAAAGGCCGATCAGCGATGTCAGCTGCCACGGATCTTCGCGCATGCCCTTCAGCGCACCAGTCAGCGCCCTGTAGAAGGCCTGCTGTTCATAGTTCACGTAGAGCAAAAGCGGCGCAAACGGTCCGCCTGTCGGTTGAAAACTCGGTTCGGCCGTGCCGATGCCGAGCGGCGATTGCGCGTGGGCGAGGCTTGCCGCCGTCAGGAGCGCGAGCAGTGCTGCGGAAAGGATGAGGGACGGGCGTTTGATCAGCATGTGAGCTCCAGCCGTGTGGCGAAGAGTTTGGACATGTTGGTGCCGGTGGGGTCGTTGAAGAAGGCGTCCGTCAGCGACTGCTTGTTTTGCGAGATCACCTCGTCGGCATCCGGCCTTACCACCTGGTGTTTGCAGGCCTTGAAGCCGTCGCCCACCGTTGCCAGCTCGTTGTCTGTGGGAAAATCAATCGACGTATAGAGCGTCGGATCGTAGACGCCGAAGGTAAGCCTGCCCTTGAGCGGCATCTTCTCCGCCGGCTTGACCGCAAAGAACATCAGGAGCTGGCCGTTCTTATAGTCGACATGGATGATGTCCGGCTGCTGGACGGTGATGCTCTTCCCGTTGATCGTCAGGTTCATGTAATAATCGTAATCGGCAAGCGATTGCTTCACCGTTTTGCCGACCTGCGCGAGTTCGTTCGGCTCCAGCTTCAGATCGGTGTTCTTGTCGAAATCCATGACGACCGAGGAGGAAAAGACCTCGTCAAAGCGCCAGACATTACGCAGTTCTTCGACGCTGCCGTCAGCACCGGCCACGACTTCGAGCCGCGCCTCCACGAAGATGTGCGGATGCGCAAAGGCGGCGGCCGGCGCCAGCGAAAGAAGCGCGGTGATCAATGGTATGGATTTGTTCATGCGTCCCGCTGCCTTATTCGCTCGACCCGAGTTCTTGCCAGAAATTGGGACGGAATTGGGACCGGTTTGTCGGTGAGTCCCCATCAGCACCGCTCCATCGTCCGACCGGACAGGTCCTGCCGTGCAGATCTCAAGGATGCTTCTTGAACCAATTGTGCAGGTAATCGACAAAGATCCTCACCTTGGCCGGCAGGTATCGACGGTGCGGATAGACGGCGTAGATGCCGCGGTCGGTCGGGATGTAATCGTTGAATAGCGTCACCAGCTCGCCACTTTCGATCGGCTTGCGGGCGATGAAATCGGGAATAAGGGCGATGCCGATGCCGGCGAGGGCAGCGCGCAGCGTCGCGTGCGGGCTGTTGACCTCGATCGGCCCGGAGACGGCGACGGCGAAGGTTGTGTTGTCAGGATTGTGGAAGCGGATGCTGCCCTGGGTGCGCGAATTGGTATCGACGATAAAGGGAAGATTGGAAATGTCGCTTGGATGCTCGAGATCGGGATGGCGCTCGAGAAAATCCGGGGTGGCGCAGAGGTGGACGCGGAAATCGGAGATCTTGCGGGCGATCATGCCGGAATCTTCGAGCTTGCTGATGCGGATCGCCACGTCAAACCCTTCCTCGATCAGGTCGACGAACCGGTCGTCGGCGGCAATCTCCAGCGAAAGGTCCGGGTTCTCGCCGGCGAAATCGATCAGCGACTGGCCGACGTCGGCGTCGACGAAGGTGCGGGGGACGGAGACGCGCAATCGTCCCTTCAGCTGTGCATTGTTTTCGCGCACGAGATCGGCAAGGTTGTCGATCTCCTTCAAAATATCGGAGGCGCTGCGATAATAGGTGTGGCCGGCCTCCGTCATGGAGAACTGCCGGGTGGTGCGGTTGAGCAGCAGTGCGCCGAGCTCGTCTTCCAGTTCACGCACATATTTCGACAGCAGCGCCTTTGAGCGGCCGGTGCGCCTGGCGGCGGCGGAAAAGCCCTCAGCCTCGACGACATCGATGAAGGCGCGTATGCGCGTCAAGGTATCCATAGTGCTTTCCTAGAACTGTTTCGGAACATTGAACAAATTGGCCCGTCCTGTTCAATTATTTTTTTGCCCACAGGATCAAAAAATCGCTTGATTATGAAGGCGAATATTCTTATCTCCCAGTCAGCCCAAAGTCGCACGTGCCCATGGGTGTCCGCCGAACCCTCGAATTGGTGAGGAAATCGGTAAGGTACCTGGAATTAACCCCTCCAGTCGCTATTCCGGCCAACCGGAAAATGCGAGGACGCCTGAAGCAACGACGGTGCGGGCCTTTTTGTTCTCTCCCTGCTTTCCATCAGTGGGGGTTACTGAAGAGGCACACCATCATTGCCGGAAGTGCGGTTGGGACTCTCCCTCCAATCCATGGCAGACAAAGCCGAACTTACACCGCGTCCGCGGCGTTGGTTCACTATCCGCGCATCGAGCGCTTGCTATGGTTCCGGGGTCTCCACCGGCTGGTTCCAATGCGAGTTCTCGTATGCCCTTTGTCCTCCGGTTCCTGCCGGAGCTCTGGAATTTGGAAGAGGGAACTGAAATGACCACCCAGCGCATCCGCGACTTTCTCGCAACCCGACGTCCCGACGGTCCCTGCCTCGTGGTTGACCTCGATGTTATCAGAGACAATTTCCACGCCTTCCGTCACGCCATGCCGGATAGCGCCATTTACTACGCCGTCAAGGCCAACCCGGCTCCGGAAGTGCTGAAGCTGCTCGCAGGCCTCGGCTCCAATTTCGATTGCGCATCCGTTGCCGAAATCGAAATGGCGCTCGAAGCCGGTGCGACTGCTGCCCGCATCTCCTATGGCAACACGATCAAGAAGGAGCGTGACGTTGCTCGCGCGCACGCGCTCGGCGTCAGCCTCTTTGCGGTCGACAGCCACGAGGAAGTCGAGAAGATCTCGCGCGCCGCTCCCGGCGCCCGCGTCTTCTGCCGGGTGCTCACCGATGGCGAGGGCGCCGAATGGCCGCTGTCGCGCAAGTTCGGCTGCGTTCCGCAGATGGCCGTCGACGTTCTCGTCTACGCTCATCAGCTCGGCCTGCAGTCCTACGGCGTCTCCTTCCATGTCGGTTCGCAGATGACCAAGGTCGATGCCTGGGATTCGGCTCTTGCCGATGCCAAGCGTGTCTTCGTGCAACTGGCCAAGCAGGGCATCCACCTGCAAATGGTCAACATGGGCGGCGGCTTCCCGACCAAGTATCTGCGTGACGTTCCGTCCGCGGAAGCTTACGGCAAGTCGATCTACCAGGCGCTGCGGACGCATTTCGGCAACCAGATCCCGCAGACGATCATCGAGCCGGGTCGCGGCATGGTCGGCAATGCCGGTGTCATCAAGGCGGAAGTCGTGCTGATCTCCAAGAAGTCGGACAATGACGACGCCCGCTGGGTCTTCCTCGACATCGGCAAGTTCGGCGGTCTCGCCGAAACCATGGACGAGGCCATCCGTTACCCGATCCGCACCGAGCGCGACGGCGACGAGATGGAGCCCTGCGTGATCGCCGGCCCGACCTGCGACTCGGCCGACGTGCTGTATGAAAAGAACCTCTATCCGCTGCCGCTGTCTCTGACGATCGGCGACGAGGTGCTGATCGAAGGCACCGGCGCTTATACGACGACCTACTCGGCAGTCGCTTTTAACGGCTTCGAGCCGCTGAAGGCCTACGTCATCTAAGGTCTTGTTTCTGCTAGTCCCGTAACCAGCCGGGGCGGCAAATCCACAATTCTCCGAAGTCACCGTCTGAAACGGTTTTGAGTGCGAGAGGCCACGATGGCCGCTGTTCTTGATTCTGTCCGCGCATTCTTTGCGCCCTCCATTTTCACCATCGACGCCGAAAATCCGTCGGATGTCGTCGCGCGTGAAAACCTGCTCGATCGCGTCATGGGCACTGACCGCCGCAAGAAATCGTCGGAGAAAATCCGTCGCAACCGCATTCCGGCCGAAGGACTTGCGCTGGTCGCGCGTGATCGCGACGGCCATCTGATCGGCACGGTACGGCTCTGGAACGTCGAGGCCGGCGTCAACGCCGAAGGCACGCCGATCAACGCGCTGCTGCTCGGCCCCCTGGCCGTCGATTGCCGTCACGGCGGCAAGGGCGTCGGCTCGGCCCTGATGCGCGCGGCAATTCTCGAGGCGAAGAACCGCGGGCATGGCGCCGTCCTGCTTGTCGGCGATGCCGCCTATTATGAGCGTTTCGGTTTCTTCGCCGAAAAGGCACGCCATCTTGTCATGCCAGGTCCGTTCGAACGTTCGCGCTTTCTCGCGCTTGAGCTCACCGAAGGCTGGCTTGACGGCGCGGCCGGCATGATCGTTCCCTCGGGACGCATGCTGGCCAGCGCGCCGGTTCGCCGCGCAACTTGAGCTGCGCGCCCGCCGGTGGGATAGGGAATTTTCCCTCCCGGTATTATCCGCGCCCCTGTCGTGGTTGCGGCGCGGATTGTCTTTCCAGCCGAGAGGATGAGGCGCAGGTAGCGGCTCACCAGCAGACACGATCGCGTGAAAAGTGCCATGGGCACGCGAAGATACTGCGGCGATATCCTATCTTCGGCCGCATGAGCCGTATTTTTTCCCTTCTCCTTTTCTTCTGCCTGCCGTTTGGCGCAACAGGCCTGGCGTCCGCCCAGAGCACGGCGTCCGCCGCCGGGCTTGGTCCGCGGCTCGACCAAGCGGCGAGCGATCCGGCGCTGCGGCCGCTCAAGACGGTGGTCGTCGCTCGCGACGGACGCGTGCTCATCGAACGCGGCTTCCGTGGTCATTCGCCGTCGGAATCGACCAATATCAAATCCGCTTCGAAATCGATCATTTCGTCCCTCGTCGGTATCGCGATCGACAGAGGACTGCTTGCTGGGCCGGACCAGAAGATCGCGCCGATCCTGAAGGCCGATCTTCCCTCATCGCCCGACCCGCGCCTCAACGACATCACCATCGGCAATCTTCTCTCCATGCAGGCGGGGCTCGACCGTATGTCCGGGCCGAATTATGGCCGCTGGGTCTCCTCGCGCAACTGGGTGCGCTTTGCGCTCTCGCAGCCTTTCGTCGATCAGCCCGGCAGGGAGATGCTCTATTCCACCGCATCCACGCATCTGCTTTCGGCCATTCTGACCAAAGTCAGCGGCCGGTCGACCCTGGCGCTGGCGCGCGAATGGCTCGGCCCGGTCGAGGGTTTCCGCATCGGCGCATGGGAGCGCGACCCACAGGGCATCTATCTCGGTGGCAATCAGATGGCAATGAGCGCCCGGTCCCTGCTTGCCTTTGACGAACTTTATCGCAATGGCGGGCGTACGACGCAGGGAGTGCAGGTGGTGCCTGCCGACTGGATCGCGCAATCGTGGCAGCATCGCACCAATTCGCGCTTCTCCGGCGACGAATATGGCTATGGCTGGTTCACGCGTGAAATCGGCGGCGAGCAGGTGCATTTCGCCTGGGGTTATGGCGGCCAGATGCTCTACATCGTGCCGGCGCTCGATCTGACCGTCGTCATGACGTCCGAAGAGAGCGGTCCCTCGGCCCGAAACGGCTACCGGGATCTGCTGCATGGTTTGCTGGCCGACATCATTGGCGCAGTGCGGGCGGCTTCACCGCAGCGGCGGGCCGAAATCGAAGGATTCTGGCAAACCAGGCCCCATGGCGAAACGAGGGGTCTCCCGAAAGCTTAAATATTCTGATCCATCGTCTCGGCCGGGATCTCATCGCCGCGGTGGATGCGCACGACAGTGGCCGGAACGCCGGCGACCGTGCAATGTTCGGGGACCGGCTTCAGCACGACGCTGCCGGCGGCGATCTTGCTGAAGGCACCGATTTCGATATTGCCGAGAATCTTAGCGCCTGCGCCGATCATAACGCCGTGGCGGATCTTCGGATGACGGTCGCCCGTCTCTTTGCCGGTGCCGCCGAGCGTGACGTTCTGCAGGATCGATACTTCATCCTCGATGACAGCCGTTTCGCCGATGACGATGCCGGAGCCGTGGTCGAGCATGATGGCAGCGCCGATCCGCGCTGCCGGATGGATATCGGGGCCGAAGACCAGCGAGGCGAGATTGGCGAGCCAGGTGGCGATCTCTGGGCGGCCTGCGCTCCAGAGCGCATGGGCGATGCGATGCGTCTGCAGCGCATGAAAGCCCTTGAGGTTCAGAAGCGCGTGCAGAAATGTCGTGCAGGCCGGGTCGCGCTCGCGCACGGCGGCGAGATCGGCCTCGACTTTTCGCATGATGTCGTTATCAAGCGTGGACAGGATGAGATCGAACAGATCGCTCGTTTCAACTCGCGCCACCGCGAGCCGCGCGGCCAGCACGCGGGCGAGAAGCTCATGGCTGCCGGCAGCGTCCGTCACCTGCTCGGCAAGCAGCCGCCGCAATATCGGCTCGCGCGCCGCAAGCTCGCCCGCCTCGGCGCGGATCACGGCCCAGATGGATACGCCGTCCAAGGATTGCGGCTGTTGCTCGGCCAAGCCGAGGCCGGTCGATATCGGCATTGCATTTCCTCTGTCAGTCACGGCCAGGCAATAGCTGCGCCGATCTTCATGCGTCCAGGCAAGATCGACAAGTCCGGTATTCTAAGGCTTTGGCATCCGATCTTCCAGCCAGTTCGGTTAAGCCGGCGCCCGTATATGGGCAGCGCCAAGCGCGACGATTTCAGGCGCCGCCAAGGGCTCAGGCCGAGATGTCGACAACGCCGCAATCGCCGGCTTCGGAGGCGAAGGCCAGCAGTTTGCCGTTTGCGCTCCAGCTCATGGCTGTAATCGCGCCCTTGCCGGGTCGGCGCAACAGGGCTTCCTTGCTGTCGGCGATGCGAACGGCGAGGATCATGCCGTCGATGAAACCGATGGCGAGGATATCTTCCAGCGGGTGGAACTTCACCGAGGTCGCCATGATGTTGGCGCGGGTACCGAGCTCGAGCGGCGCCTTGCCCATCGGCCCGTCCTTGCCCTGGAAGGGCCAGACGATGGCAGCCGGGGCGCCCGAGGAGGCGAGCCATTTACCCTTGATCGACCAGGAAAGGGATTTCACCTTGGCGGGGTAGCCGGTCATGCGCATGTGGCGAGCTTCGGCCCCGGGTTTGCTATCGAGCTTCCAGCCGTGCAAGGCGTTTTCCTGCATCGAGGTGACGAGGAAATTGCCATCGGGCGAGAAGGTGACGGCGGTATGCGCGCCCTTCCATTCGAGATCGACCGGCTTGGCGCTCATGCCGACCCAGTGGAGCGACACGCCGTTGTAACGGGCGGCGGCGATGCGCAGACCCTTCGGCGCGAAGGCGATGCCTTCGACCGTGCGCTCCTCTGCGAATTCCTTGGTCGTGCCGTCGGCAAGGCGCACGAGCGAACTTTTGCCGTAGGAATAGGCGATGGCGCCTTGGGGGCCGGCCGCGACCTGCGAGATCCATTTGCGCGGCGCGCTCGCGAGTTCGCAGACGCTGCCGTCGGCCGCGATGCGCAGGACCTTGCCGTCCTCGCCGCCCGAGATCAGGCTTTCGCTATAGGGATCGCGGATCGCGGTGAGCATGCCTTGATGGGCTTCTGAAACCCTCTCGCCGCCGTCCAGCCGGTGAAACGTGCCGTTTGCGTTTGCGAAGAAGGGAATATCACCTAAAAATTCGACGGCCAGAATGTGGCCGTCGAGGTCAAGCGGTGCAACTGTCGGCATCAGGCAGCCGCCTCGCAGGCCTTGAAGGAAGCCTCGAGTTTTTCGCGGTCGAGATCGCGGCCGATGAAGACGAGACGGCTTTCATGCTTCTCGCCCTCCTTCCACGGACGCTGGTGATCGCCTTCGATGATCATGTGCACGCCCTGGACGACGTAACGCTGGGGGTCGTCCTTGAAGGCGATGATGCCCTTGAGGCGAAGAATGTTCGGGCCCTGCATCTGGGTGACCTTCTGAATCCAGGGGAAGAAGCGTTCCGGGTTCATCTGGCCACCGCGCAGCGACACCGACTGCACCGTCACATCGTGGATCGCCGACATGGCGCCATGGTGATGATGCTCGTGCCCGTGGTGATCATGGTGATGGTCGTGTTCATGACCATGCTGATGGTGGTCGTGACCGCAATCCGGGCCGCAGACGTGGTCGTCATGGCCGTGCTCCAGGAAATGCGGATCGTTTTCTAGTGCGCGTTCCAGGCTGAAGGCGCCCTGATCGAGCACGCGGGCGAGGTCGACGCCGGAGCGGCTGGTCTTGTAGACGCGGGCGGCCGGGTTGATGGCGCGGACGATGTCTTCGATCACATCCAGTTCTTCCGCGGTGACGAGGTCGCTCTTGTTGATGACGACCACATCGGCGAAGGCGATCTGGTCCTCGGCCTCGCGGCTGTCCTTCAGGCGCAGCGGCAGGTGCTTGGCGTCGACAAGCGCGATGACGGCGTCGAGCTCGGTCTTGGCGCGCACGTCGTCGTCCATGAAGAAAGTCTGAGCGACGGGTACCGGATCGGCAAGTCCCGTCGTCTCGACGATGATGCCGTCGAAACGGCCGGGGCGGCGCATCAGGCCTTCGACGACGCGGATCAGGTCGCCGCGCACCGTGCAACAGACGCAGCCATTGTTCATCTCGTAGATTTCTTCATCCGATTCGACGATCAGGTCGTTATCGATGCCGATTTCGCCGAACTCGTTGACGATGACCGCATATTTCTTGCCGTGGTTTTCGGAGAGGATGCGGTTGAGCAAGGTCGTCTTGCCGGCACCGAGATAACCGGTGAGCACGGTGACGGGAATAGGCTTCTGGGTGGAGATCGCGTCGGTCATGAGAACCTCTAAATTAGGCGTACGGCCGAACGGCTAGGGATCGGCCTTTGAGCGGTTGGTCTCATATAATGGCATGGGCACCGCAGTTCAAAGGATTTTATATGTTATAAGATCACGTCGCCGCCCGATGCAGACGATCGCTTTTTCAACGGAGTTCGCCGACGTCGAATGCATCGACATCCTCCAAAAGTTCCACCAGCCCCTTCACCGCATGAGCAATCAACGCCTCGCCCTTTTCGGCCGTCGCAGCCGCGGCATTGCCAGCCACGCCTTGTTCGTTAATGTCCGACATCTTCCAGCCGAAGGCATGCTGTCCGTAGGCGCGCAGGTGCTTGAAGCGGGTGGCGAATTCCGTCTGCCGCGAGGAAAAATCCTCAGCCTTTGCCATGTCTACCTTGTCGGAGTGAAGCGCCAGCATGACCGAGGTCTCGATATCGCCGCCATGGATGCCGATCGCCTTTTCCTCCGGCGCAATCACGCCATCTGGCAGGCCGAAGCGGGTCCAGCTCGTCGCCACCGCCAGCATGGCAAAGCGGACCCGCGCCTCGGTCGCGACGACCGATATCAGAGGCGAATTGCCGCCATGGGCGTTCAGCATAACGAATTTGCGAATGTCTCTCTTCGCCAGCCCTTCGGCAATGCCGAGCCAGCGGTTGACCGCTTCGTCGAAGGCGAGCGTCTTCGTTCCTTCAACATCCATATGTTCTACGGAATAGCCGACCGATTCGGTGGGCAGGAAGGTTACCGACAGTCCGGCGGGTAGGGCCTTCTTCAATCTTCCGGCGATGCCGTTGGCAATTAGCGTGTCGGTTTCGAAGGGCAGATGAGGGCCATGCTGCTCATGGGCACCGAGCGGCAGCAGGGCGATCGGGCGGCCTGCGCCGGAGGCACGGACCGAGCCGCTGTCGTCGAAGCGGGGCGAAGGCGTCATCATCCGGTCGTTGCCTCTTGTTTATGACGAGATCATGGGCAATGTCATATCGCAGAGGCGTCGGGGCTTAAAGATCAAAGGGATGGCTATGGGAAAGAAGCATAAGGACGGCAAGAAGAGCAAGTCCAAGAAGAAGGACCAGACGGAGTACACGCTCGTCGATCTTTCTCCGGCGCTCACCCAGGCGGCCCGTTCCATGCGCACGGTGCTCTCGCGCAACCTGTTTGAAAGCGGTCTCTATGCCGGCCAGGACGGCGTCATTCTCTCGCTTGCCGAGAGCGACGGTATGACGGCGGGGGGCCTTGCGCAAAAGCTCGGGGTTAAGGCGCCGACGATGACGCGGACGATCGGCCGCATGGAGGCGCAGGGCTTTCTCGAGCGCAAGCCCGATGCCGAGGATGCGCGCCTCACCAAGGTCTATCTCACTGCGCTCGGCCGTGACAGCGTGCGGGCGATCGAAATGGCGGCCTCGGCCTGTGACAGACTGGCGACGCAGGAATTTTCAGAAAAGGAAATCCGCAATCTGGTTCGCCTGCTGAAGGCGATCGACGCCAATTTGCAAGCCGAAGCGCACGGTATCGAAGAACCGGACGAAGACTGAAATTTCTCCTGAAAGACGAATTGCCTCCGCCGGTTAAATCTTTTAATTAAACATTTTAAGGGGACCGCGCCGGTTGCCGTGCGGTCTTGCTGTCTTGCGTGCTGCCTGGAGGAGGACACGTGGTCCAGAAGATCAAGCTATCGACAATCGCCGAAACGCTCGGCATTTCAACAGCGACCGTATCGCTCGCCTTGCGCGACAGCCCGCTGGTGGCCGGCAATACGCGGGAGAAGATCAAGGAGCAGGCGCGCGCGCTTGGCTATATCTACAACCGGCGTGCCGCCAGCCTGCGCACCTCACGCTCGGGCATCATCGGTGTCGTCGTGCACGACATCATGAACCCTTTCTACGGCGAAATCCTGAAGGCGATCGAAAGCGAGCTCGACCGCAGCCGCCATACCTTCATTCTATCCAATCATTATGACAATGTCGAAAAGCAGCGCACCTTCATCGAGACGCTTCTGCAGCTCGGCGGCGACGGCGTCATCATGTCGCCGGCGATCGGTACCCCGCCGGAAGATCTGCAGTTGGCGGAAGAGAACGGCATGCCGGCGATCCTCGTCGCCCGCTCGATGGACGGTCTGGAGCTGCCGACCTATCGCGGTGACGACAGCTATGGCATCTCGCTCGCCACCAATCACCTGATCGGTCTCGGTCACCGCTCGATCGCCATGATCGGCGGTACGGACCAGACATCCACCGGCCGCGACCGCTACCAGGGTTATGTCAACGCCCTGCGCAAGGCGGGCATCGAAGTCGATCCGAATCTGCGCATTCCCGGGCCCCGCTCGAAGCAGGGCGGTTTCGAGGCGGCGGTGCATTTCCTCTCGCTGCCGCAGAAGCCGACGGCGGCGGTCTGCTGGAACGATCTCGTCGCGATCGGCCTGATGAACGGCATTGCCCGCGCCGGTCTGGTGCCGGGCCGCGATATTTCCGTCACCGGTTATGACGATCTCGAGGAAGCCTCGATCGCCACGCCGGCGTTGACGACCGTCTGGAACGGCCAGACCGAAGTCGGCCGTCTGGCTGCGCGCGCACTTCTCGATCGTCTTGCCGGCAGCCACGAACCTGACGGCATGCATCTCATCAAGCCGGAAATGCGCATCCGCCAGTCGACCAGCCCCCATCGGCCCCGCGCCTGAACCAGACCCCGTCCAAGAGGAAAAGCCATGTCCCGCATCGCCATTCTCGTTCCTGGGAAAATACACGAACGTGTTCTCGAAAGGCTGAAGGATCGTTTTGAAATCATCGCTGTCGCTCGCGAGGAAAGGCTGACGCTCGACAGCGACACTGCCGGCCGCATCCGCGGCGTCGCCGTCTCCGGCGCTTTTCCCGGCGCCTGGATGGACCAGTTGCCTGGTGTCGAGGTGATCGCCAGTTTCGGCGTCGGTTATGACGGCATGGATGTGAAGCGTGCAGCCGAAAAGGGCATCGTCGTCACCAATACGCCAGATGTTTTGAACGACGAGGTTGCCGATACGGCGATCGGCCTGCTCCTGAACACGATCCGCGAATTGCCGCGGGCCGAAGCCTGGCTGCGTGCCGGCAACTGGAAGCCGGGCACGGCTTATCCGCTGTCACGTTTCTCGCTCAAGGGCCGCCATGTCGGGCTCTACGGCCTTGGCCGCATCGGCCTCGAGATCGCCAGGCGGCTGGAGCCGTTCAAGGTGAAGATCAGTTATCACACGCGTTCGCGCCATGCGGATGCGCCCTACGATTATCACCCGACGTTGAAGGGCTTGGCGGAGGCCGTGGATACGCTGATTGCCATCGTTCCGAAGACGCCGCAGACGCATAAGACGATCGATGCCGATATCCTGGCCGCTCTCGGTCCGAACGGAGTTCTCGTCAATGTCGGCCGCGGCTGGACGGTTGATGAAGAAGCGCTGAGTGCCGCCCTCGCATCAGGCGCGCTCGGTGCGGCCGGCCTCGACGTCTTTTATGAAGAACCGAGCGTGCCGTCCGGCCTGCTGGAACCGGCCAATACGGTGCTGCTGCCGCACGTCGCCTCGGCCTCCGTGCCCACCCGCGTGGCGATGGCCGATCTGGTTGCCGACAATCTCATCGCCTGGTTCGAGAAAGGGGCAGCGCTGACGCCGGTGCCGGAGACGCCGCAAAAAAATTCAGCGCGGCTGAGCTCGACTGCCTCCTAGGCGGTCGCCGGTGCTGTGATAACCGGACGTTTGCCGCCGGCGTAGCTGCGGACGGCGTCGCCGAAGGCGGCAAACAGCTTGTTCGACGCCTTGTCGGTTTCGGCCCAATATTCCGGGTGCCATTGCACGCCGACGGCGAAGGCCTTGGCATCGATGACGGAAACGGCTTCCACGGTGCCGTCTTCGGCGATTGCTTCCACCTGCAGGCGCGGTGCGGTTCTGGCGATCGCCTGGCGATGCAGCGAATTCACGCGGATATCGCCTGAACCGAGAATGCCTGCTATGCAGGAGCCTTCCTTGACATGGACGGTCTGGCGGATGGCATACATGCCGTCACGGTCGACCCCTTCCGGCCGGCGATGATCCCAGATGCCGGGCTGCTCATGGATCTCGCTTGCCAGCGAGCCGCCGAGAGCGACATTCAGTTCCTGAATGCCGCGGCAGATGGCAAGCAGCGGGATGGCGCGGTCGATGGCGCGGCGGATCAGCGGCAAACTGGTGGCGTCGCGGGCGGGGTCGAAGGGACCGTCCCTGTCAGTCGCCTCGGCGCCATAGAGCGAGGGATGCACATTGCTGGCCGAGCCTGATACCAGCAGACCATCGACGCGGTCGAGCACCGCGTCGGGATCGTAGCCTGCCTCGAAGGCGGGGATCACGAAGGCCATGACGCCGGCCGCATTCAATGCGGCACCGACATATTGATGCTGCACGGCATGCCAGGTCGCGCCGTCGAAGCTGCGGATATCGGCAGGAATGGCAACGATTGGTTTCGTCATGTTTGCACCGGTAAAATCTTCTGCTCGTCGTTTTTGCCGCCAGAACGGCGGTGGAGTCAACGCCTGGCTTTGTCCGAGGACCAATTGCACCGCAAACGGCGCCGCGGCTCCGGGGCTCGCGCTAAGCTGCTGATTTTGATGGACGCCTTGCGCGCTACCTATTGCTATCCTGATGCCAAAGGTTAATAGACTAAAGCTTGAATCGCGGCCCCCTCCATGCTTAGCTCTGCCCTCGCTGCGGGTAGGGATGGATTGGCCGCGCAGTGCCATCTGTACGGGAGGTTTTTTGATGGATCGTCGTTCGTTTTTTAAGAAGGCGGGAACCGCCAGTGCCGGCGCGGTTGCGGCAACGGCGCTGGCGGCGCCTGCGATCGCGCAAGAGAATCCGAAGATCGCTTGGCGCATGACGTCTTCGTTTCCGAAGAGCCTGGATACGATCTATGGCGGTGCCGAAGACATCGCCAAGCATGTTGCCGCTGCGACCGACGGCAATTTCACCATCCAGCCTTTCGCGGCCGGTGAAGTCGTGCCGGGCCTGCAGGCTGTCGATGCGGTGGCCGCCGGTACGGTCGAGGCAGCCCACACCACCTCCTATTATTTCGTCGGCAAGGATCCGGCCTATGCCTTCGGAACAGCCATCCCGTTTGGATTGAACAGCCGCCTGACCAACGCCTGGTTCTACGAAGGCAATGGCAATACGCTGATGAACGAGTTCTACGCCACGCAGGGCATGTATGCCCTGCCGGCCGGCAATACCGGCGCACAGATGGGCGGCTGGTTCCGCAAGGAAATCAACACGCTTGACGATCTGAAGGGCGTGAAGATGCGCATTGCCGGCCTTGCCGGACGCATCATGGAGAAGGTCGGCGTCGTCCCACAGCAGATCGCCGGCGGCGACATCTACCCGGCGCTCGAAAAGGGCACGATCGATGCGGCGGAATTCGTCGGCCCCTATGACGACCTGAAGCTCGGCTTCCACAAGGTGGCGAAGTACTACTATTACCCGGGCTGGTGGGAAGGCGGCCCGACGGTGCACGCCTTCTTCAATCTGGATAAATGGAGCAACCTGCCGAAGCACTATCAGGCAGCGCTCACCGACGCCTGCGCCTTCGCCAACACCAACATGCTGGCGAAATACGACATGAAAAACCCGACGGCGCTGAAACAACTCGTTGCCGAGGGTGCGACGTTGCGCCCGTTCAGCCAGGAGATCATGGAAGCCTGCTTCCAGGCGGCAATGGGCATCTACGGCGAAATCTCGGCCAATAACCAGTATTTCAAGAAGATCTACGAGGATCAGACCGCCTTCAAGCGCGACGCCTATCTGTGGATGCAGCTTTCGGAATACACCTTCGATACGTTCATGATGATCCAGCAGCGGGCCGGGAAGCTTTAGCCTTTCCGCGACCGACATCGACGCTTTAGGCGAATGTAAGAAAAACCCCGGATCGTTGATCCGGGGTTTATTTTTGTTTGGCTATTTGGCAGGCGCGGGCGGGGCTCCCGGCAGGCCGTTCAGCGGCGGCAGGGTGAGGCCCGGTATCTGCGGCGAGCCGTTGCCGCCGCCGCCCACCGGCGGCAGGCCGAGCTGGCCGCCAAATCCCGGCACTTCGATCTTGATCGAGTTCGGATCGACCTTGGGGCCATGGTCAAGCCAGTAGGTGACCGATTGCGGCCAGAAGATCACGATCGCAACCAGAATAATCTGCATGCCGACCCAGGGCAGGGCGCCCATGTAGATATCGGAGGTCTTGACGTCCTTGCTGGCGATCGAGCGGAGGTAGAACAGCGCGAAGCCGAAAGGCGGATGCATGAAGCTGGTCTGCATGTTGACGCAGATCAGGACACCGAACCAGATCAGGTCGATCCCAAGGCTGGAGGCAACGGGCGCGAGCATTGGAATGACGATGAAAGCGATCTCGAAGAAATCGAGAAAGAAAGCCAGCACGAAGATGAAGATGTTGACGAAGATCAGGAAACCGACCGGCCCGCCGGGAATGCCCGACAGCATGTGCTCGATCCACCGCGAACCATCCATGCCCTGGAAGACCAGGCTGAAGCAGGTGGAGCCGACCAGGATCATCACCACCATTGATGTAATATGCGTGGTCGATGTCATTGCTTCGCGGATTAGCGGCCAGGTGAGACGGCGGTTCATGGCTGCCAGCGCCATTGCGCCGACGACGCCGAGCGCGCCGGCTTCCGTCGGTGTCGCAAGGCCCATAAAAATCGTACCGAGCACGAGGAAGATCAGCACGATTGAGGGCACCATGCCCATCAGCACTTTCGCCAAAAGCGCCCAGTTGAAGTCGCCGCGCACCTCTTTCGGCAGCGGTGGCATCGATTTCGGCTGGATGATCGACATCACCAGGATGAAGAGCACGAAAATCGTCACCTGCAGGATCGAGGGGCCGATGGCGCCGAGATACATGTCGCCGACCGATCTGCCAAGCTGGTCGGCGAGAACGACGAGCACGAGCGAGGGCGGGATCACCTGGGTGATGGTGCCAGAAGCGGCGATGACGCCGGTGGCAAGGCGCGGGCTGTAGCCGTAGCGCAGCATGATCGGCAGCGAGATCACCCCCATGGTAATGACGGAGGCGGCTACCGTGCCGGTGATGGCGCCGAGCACGGCGCCGACGAGGATGACGGCATAGGCGAGGCCGCCGGGAACGCCGCCGAAGAGCTTGCCGGTGCCTTCGAGCAGATCCTCGGCAAGGCCGCAGCGTTCCAATATCGCTCCCATGAAGGTGAAGAAGGGAATGGCGAGCAAGAGGTCGTTGGAGACGATGCCGAAAAAGCGCAGCGGCAGCGCTTGCAGAAAGGCTTCGCTGAAATGGCCGGTGACGATGCCGATGATGCCGAAGAACAGGCCGACGGCAGCGAGTGAAAAGGCGACCGGAAAGCCGTAGAGCATGAAGATGACCATGCCCAGGAACATGGCCGGCGGAATGATGCCGAAATCAAACAAATCCGTTCCTCCCGGGAGCGCTACTGCAGTGGCTTTTCGTATTTGGTGTCGATGCTGATTTGGCCGGTCAGCGCTGCGATCCGCTTGATCAGCTCGGAAACGCCCTGAAGGGAAAGCAGCGCGAAGCCGGCGACGAGGATCAGCTTTACGGGCCAGCGGATCAGCCCGCCGGCATTGGCCGATATTTCCCCCTGCCGGTAGGAAAGCGCGAAGAAGGGCCAGCAGAGCCAGGTGAGGAAGACGCAGACGGGGATGAGGAACAGGATGAGGCCGACAATGTCGATCCAGATCTTCGCCTTGTCGGACACTGCGCCATAAATCAGATCGACACGAACGTGCTCATTGTTGCGCAGAGCATGCGAGGCGCCGAGCATGACGACGAAGGCAAAGAGGTACCACTGGATCTCAAGCCAGCCGTTCGAACTGTAGTTGAAGGTGTAGCGAACGATGGCATTACCGGCGCTGATGAGACAGCAGAACAGGACCATATATTCGGAAAGTTTGCCCATGATCCGACTGATCGAATCAATCAGCCGGCTTGCCGCCAAAAGTGTCGACATTCGTTTCCCTTGTTCTTGTCCTGCCATTTTTCGGCAGCTTTCCCTCTTTCGAATCGGTGTAGACCACGGCCTTTGAAATTGGAAGGATAAATGCCTCTGGTTAGAGCATAGTCTAAGTCGCAACAGGCGGCAGTCGATGTTTTAACAACCTAAGCGTGGATAAATTATTTCCTTATTCTCGCCAGGAGGATGCATGATCTCGCGTAGGCTGCGGTGTTCATCCGCTGGTTTTAGAAAATTTGACCAAATGTTTGATTCGATTGAAATCAATTTTTAAAGGGTTGGGCTTAGAATCCCCGCGCACAGGGAAAGTGTGGATGAAGCCAGATAACCCGAAAAGGGTCCCTATTGATGTATATTTGTCGTTTGTGAGCTCCCTTTCCGGGAACCGCATGACGCTTCTTGTCGGCGTGATCGTTCATGTCGCGACGTGCCTTGCTGTGGCTGCCAAGACGCAATACTCCATCTACATCCTGCTGTCGGTTGCCTTCCTTCTGGTCTTCAGCGCTCGCATGGCCATCTTCCGGCAGTTCGATCATGTCGACAAACAGAGCCTGTCGCGCGCGGGAATCGAGCGTTGGGAGCGGATTCTTGTTGGCGCCGGATCCTGCACCACCGCACTCCTCGGCATCGCCAGCGGCTACGCTATCTTCGTCGTGCACGATTCCTTTGCGGAGCTTGCCTGCATTTCCGTCACCATGGCGACCATGGTTTCCGTTGTCGGGCGCAACTACGGCTCGCGCTTCGCAGTCGACCTCCAGACGGCCTTCTGCTGCCTGCCGATGATCGTCGGCAGCCTGCTGGCGCTCGACTTCTATCGCGGCGTGCTGTCGATCTTTCTCATCCCCTTTTGGCTGACGACGCGGGCGATGGCGAACGGCGTGCGCGAATTTCTGTACGAGAATGTTATCGCGCGCCGGGAAATCACCATCATCGCCGACCGTTTCGACACGGCGCTCAACAACATGCCGCATGGCCTCGTCATGGTCGATGACGAAAACCGCATCCAGGTCGTCAACCGCAAGGCCTGCGAACTGCTGAAAATCGGCGCGCCGGAGCGGCTGAAGGACCGCGATCTTGGCGCCGTGCTGCGCTATGGCGCACGCTACAGCTTCATGGACGCCTCACAGCCGGAGCTCATCCTGCGCCAGCTCACCCAGGTGGCCGAAGGCAACTTGTCGCGCACGCTCATTCACTTTCCCGAGGCCCTGTCGCTCGAATTCTCCGCCAGCCGCAGAGCTGACGGTGGCGCGGTGCTGATCTTCGAAGACGTATCCAGCCGTGTGAAGGCCGAGCAGAAGATCATGCATATGGTCCGCTTCGATGCGCTGACCGGCCTGCCGAACCGTGAATATTTCGGCCAGCTGGTGCAGGAGTATCTCGCCAAGAATCCGAGGAAATCGGGGCCGCTTGGCTTTATGGTGCTCGATATCGACGAGTTCAAACATGTCAACGACATGCGCGGTCACGTCACCGGCGACCATCTGCTTTGCGCCATCGCCGCCCGCATCAAACAGGTCTGTGGCAACGCCATCCTCGGCCGGTTGATGGGCGACCAGTTCATCGTGTTCTTCCCGCATGCGAAGGAGCCGGCCTCACTCGATCTCGAGATCCGTCGCGTGCACGCTGGGATCCAGGGCCATTATGAAGTCGACGAGCTGACCTTCCTCATTTCGCTTAGTGCCGGTTACGCCATTCTCGAAAGTTCCGCTTTTGCGATGGACGAATGGAGTGTCAAGGCGGATCTTGCGCTGTTCGAGAGCAAGTCTCGCTTCAAGGGCGGCATATCAGGCTTCGAGCGCGAGATGGACGGGCGCTATATCGAGCAGCAGAAGCTGAAAGCAGATCTTCGCGAGGCGGTCGCGGCACAGGCGCTGCACCTCGTCTTTCAGCCGATGTTCCGGGCTGACGGTTCGCGCATCGAATGCGCCGAGGCGTTGGCGCGGTGGGTGCATCCGGAGAAGGGCTCGATCCCGCCCGACGTCTTCATTCGGCTCGCCGAGGATATGGGCATCATCTCCGACATTACCCGTTTCGTGCTGTCGCAGGCCTGCAGCGAATGCATGACCTGGCCGGAGCACATCGCCGTCTCGGTTAATCTCTCGGCACGGGATTTGCGCGATGCCGACATTTTGTCGGTGGTCGCCGACGCGCTTGCCCATTCCGGGCTCAACGCGGCGCGGCTGCATCTCGAAGTCACCGAAAGCTGCCTGATCGACGAGCCGCAGGCTGTGCGCGCGATCCTGGCGGAACTCAGAGCCCGCGGCATCACGATTGCGATCGACGATTTCGGCACCGGCTTCTCCAGTCTCAGTTATCTCGACACGCTGCCGCTCGATATCGTCAAAATCGACCGCTCCTTCGTGCGGAATATCGTCGAGGATACTCGCCGCCTCAAGCTGCTGCGAGGGACGGTCAATCTCGCCCGGGAACTCGGTCTGAAGATCGTCATCGAAGGTGTCGAGACTGACGAGCAGCTCGCTCTGCTCAACAAACACCGCAGCACCGATCTGGTACAGGGCTATGTTTTCTCGCGGCCGGTGCCTTCCCAGAACATCCCACTCCTGCAACAGGGCGTCGGCCGCCGCGCGGTCCAACGTCGCCGCAACAAGGTCGCCTGAGCCTTCGGTAGCCGCCGATGTTCCTTGTGATACCCCGCCGTTAACCTTAATACTTTATAAACGGCCCGAATTATCAGATTTTCTTGCCTAAACCTCACTGACGTATGATTAATGATCCGTTAACGAGTGGATCAAAATATGTCAGACACACTGTTCACGCGTAGTGATTTCAGTACGAAAATTTTGGAAATTCTGGATCATGTCGAATATCGCCGTGTCGAAAGCAGCGAAGACATGGAGGAGGTGGAGCGGCTGCGCTACAAAGCCTACAAGGCCCACGGCGCGCTGTCGCTTGCCCCGGAAGGCCTGTTGGACGATGTCGATTTCGACAGCCATGCCTATATCTTCGGTCTCTACTATTATGGCGAACTGGTCAGTACGATCCGAATTCATTATGTGACGCCGGAGCATCGTATCAGCCGGTCCGGAGAGGCCTTTCCCGAGGCGATGGATGAGCTTCTGGACGCCGGGCTAACCTTGATCGACCCGGCGCGTTTCGCGGCGGACCCGGAGCTCACCGCCAACATGCCTTGGGTTCCCTACCTGACGCTGAGACCCGCCATCGTCGCAGCAGCGTATTTCCGGGCTGACCGCGTTATTCAGTCCGTTCGGCCCCCGCATGCCGCCTTCTATAAGCGGGTCTTCTATGCCGATACTATTGTGCCCGGCCGACTGGCGGAGAGTTACGGGGTTGATGTGACGCTGATGGCGACGAATGTGGTGGAGGTCGGGCGCAAGCTGTTGACGCGCTATCCCTTCTTCATCTCCAGCGCCAGCGAACAGCGCATGATGTTTTCGCGCAATCCCCACGATACGCTGCCGCCGCTTACCATCATCCCGACGGCGCGCTTCGTGCCGCAAGGTGAACTCGGCACCGACCTGCCGCTGTAATTTCTCCTGCTCTGCGAATGAGGAGAGGTTATGCAGCAGTGAGGAGATCCGCAGCCGGCGCCCTCACGTTTTTCCTTGCGGAAGAAGGTGGCTTGGAACCCGCGGCTGCGGCATTCTCATGCATTGCGCTTTCGCCTGTCATTGTGTAATTCGTGCAGGCAGGGACTTCCCTCGGCCTAAGAGGGAATCAGGCAGCGCAAAAGCATTTCAGGGAGACGATATTTATGGCCGAACATCATACCGGACCGGTCGAGACCGGCGCGCCGATGGATTACAAGGAACATGAGCAGACCTACAACATGTTCATTGCCGGCACGAAATACGGCACGATGCTTCTCGTCGTTCTCCTGCTCGCAATGACCGCCGGTTTCTTCGGCGGCGCCGGCCTTCTCGGCGGTCTCTTCGTCTTCATCGTTCTTCTCGCCGCCGGCATCTTCCTGTTCCGCTGATCGCGGCTGGCGCATCGGCTGAAAATCGCAATCGATTTTCGGCAAACACGATGTGTCTATTCAAGGGGGTTGGAGCGTCTTTCTGCGTCCGGGGGGACGCAGGCGCTCTAAGGGGAGGGGAGGCTTCTCCGAAGCCTTGTGAATTAGGTGCTTGGCCTGCGCAGGCGAGCCTGCGGCGGTCTGGCTGACCCGGAGGAGGGGGCAGTTGGGCAATATTGTTTTCGTTGCAAGGGAAACCACGGACGGGGAGACGCGTGTCGCGGCCTCCGCCGAGACTGTGAAGAAGATGAAGGGTTTCGGTTTCGACATCGTCGTCGAGGCCGGCGCCGGTTCGGCTTCGCGCATTCCGGACGCCGAATTCGAGGCCGTAGGCGCCAGGATCGGCAGTTTTGCCGATGCAGCCTCCGCCGACGTGGTGCTGAAGGTGCGCCGCCCGAGCCCACCGGAAATCGCGGGTTACAAGAGCGGCGCCGTTGTCATCGCGATCATGGACCCCTACGGCAATGACGAGGCGATTGCCGCACTCGCAAGCGCCGGGCTTTCGACCTTCGCCATGGAGCTGATGCCGCGCATCACCCGCGCGCAGTCCATGGACGTGCTCTCCTCTCAGGCCAATCTCGCCGGCTACCAGGCCGTCATCGAGGCCGCGGCGGTCTACGACCGCGCCATGCCCATGATGATGACGGCGGCAGGCACCGTGCCGGCGGCCAAGGTCTTCGTCATGGGCGCCGGCGTCGCCGGTCTTCAGGCGATCGCCACCGCGCGCCGCCTGGGTGCCGCAGTCTCGGCGACCGACGTGCGCCCGGCCGCCAAAGAGCAGGTCGCCTCACTCGGCGCCAAGTTCATCGCCGTCGAGGACGAGGAGTTCAAGGCGGCGGAAACGGCCGGCGGTTATGCCAAGGAAATGTCCGCAGACTATCAGGCGAAGCAGGCAGCCCTCGTCGCCGAACACATCGCCAAGCAGGATATCGTCATCACCACGGCTCTCATTCCCGGCCGGCCGGCGCCGCGGCTCGTTTCGCGCGCCATGCTTTGCTCGATGAAGCCGGGTGCGGTCGCCGTCGACCTCGCGGTTGAGCGCGGCGGCAATATCGAGGGGGTCGTTGCCGGCGAGGTCGCCGACGTCGACGGCGTCAGCGTGATCGGCTTTGCGAATATGCCGGGCCGGGTCGCGGCCAGCGCCTCGGCGCTTTACGCCAAGAACCTCGTCACCTTCCTCGAGACGATGGTCAACAAGGAAACGAAGGCGGTCGTCGTCAACCTCGACGACGAGCTCGTCAAGGCGACGATGCTGACCTATGCCGGCGACGTGGTTCATCCCGCCTTCGGCGGCGCGAAGAAGGGAGACATGTGATGGCCAGTGAAGCAATGGACAGAGCGCTGCAGCAGTTGAACGAAGCGGTGACGGCCGTTGCCACTGCAGCCGCGCAGGCTCCGGAAGCGGCAAGTGCGGCGACCGGCGGGGCGATCGATCCCTTCGTCTTCCAGCTGGCGATCTTCGTCTTGTCGATTTTCGTCGGCTATTACGTCGTCTGGTCGGTGACGCCGGCGCTGCATACGCCGCTGATGGCAGTGACCAACGCGATCTCGTCGGTCATCGTCGTCGGCGCGCTGCTGGCGGTCGGCATCTCCACAAGCGGTCTTGCGACCGGTTTCGGTTTCGTCGCCCTGGTGCTGGTTTCGGTCAACATCTTCGGCGGCTTCCTGGTCACGCAGCGCATGCTTTCGATGTACCGCAAGAAGGACAGGTGAGCGATCGATGACCAGTATCGCAGCTTTCCTCTACCTCGTTTCCGGCGTTCTCTTCATTCTGGCGCTGCGCGGCCTCTCCCATCCGGCCACCAGCCGCAAGGGCAATCTCTTCGGCATGATCGGCATGGGTATCGCCATCCTGACGACGCTGGTGCTGGCGACGCCCAACTTCGGCGGGTTCGTGCTGATCATCCTCGGCCTTGCCATCGGCGGCAGCGTCGGCGCCTATGTCGCCCGCACCATCGCCATGACCTCGATGCCGCAGCTCGTCGCCGGCTTCCACTCGCTGGTCGGGCTTGCCGCCGTGCTGGTGGCTGCCTCGGCGCTCTATACACCAGCTTCTTTCCGTATCGGCGAGATCGGCCATATCCACACCGAGGCGCGCATCGAAATGGCGCTCGGCGTGGCAATCGGGGCGCTGACCTTCACCGGCTCGATCATCGCCTTCCTGAAGCTTGACGGGCGCATGTCCGGCAAGCCGATCCTGCTGCCCTACCGGCACCTGATCAATGCAACCCTGCTGGCGCTGATCGTGCTCTTCATCATCGGCCTTGCCGCGACCGAAAGCCATTTCGACTTCTGGGCGGTCGTGGCACTGTCGCTGGCGCTCGGTGTTCTGCTGATCGTGCCGATCGGTGGCGCCGACATGCCCGTCGTCGTTTCGATGCTGAACTCCTATTCCGGATGGGCTGCGGCCGGCATCGGCTTCACGCTCGGCAATCTGGCGCTGATCATCACCGGAGCGCTCGTCGGCTCCTCCGGCGCCATCCTGTCGTATATCATGTGCAAGGGCATGAACCGCTCCTTCATCTCCGTCATTCTCGGCGGTTTCGGCGGCGAGACGGCGTCCGGCGGGACCGACACGTCAGACAGGACGGTCAAGCTCGGCTCCGCCGAGGATGCGGCCTATCTGATGGCCAATGCCTCGAAGGTCATCATCGTGCCGGGATACGGCATGGCGGTCGCTCAGGCTCAGCATGCGCTGCGCGAATTAGCCGATAATCTCAAGAAGAACGGCGTCGAGGTGAAATATGCGATCCACCCGGTTGCAGGCCGCATGCCCGGCCATATGAACGTGCTGCTGGCCGAAGCCAATGTTCCCTATGACGAGGTCTTCGAGCTCGAGGACATCAATTCGGAATTTGCCCAGGCCGACGTCGCCTATGTAATCGGCGCCAATGACGTCACCAATCCGGCTGCGCGCGACGACAAGACCTCGCCGATCTACGGCATGCCGATCCTCGACGTCGATCGGGCGAAGACCTGCCTTTTCGTCAAGCGCTCGCTTGGTTCGGGTTATGCCGGCATCGACAACACGCTGTTCTACAAGGACGGCACGATGATGCTGCTCGGCGACGCCAAGAAAATGACCGAGGATATCAACAAGGCGATCGCGCATTGAGCCGATGAGCCGCCCTTCGGGGCGGCTTTCTCATATTTCGCCCGGCACCAGCGTCATCTTCTCGACGCCGATCGCCAGGTTCAGCCCTTCCTGGGCCTGAACATTCAGAGGCTGCAGCATGAAAGCCTTATTGGTGCCGCCGGCGATCACTTTGGCGCCGGCGCCCGCACCGATGCTCGCATCAGCGCCGACTCCGTAGTATTCGCCGGCAAGGGCGAATTGCGGCATGTCGGTGCCGGTCTTTGCCAGGACCTGCCAGATCATCACGCTCTTGCCCGTCTGGCCGATGTCGAGGCCGAATTTCTCGATTTTGCCGGCATAGACCGCCTTGGCGCCGCCGGCTGCCGGTGTATAGGTGCAGATGAGGTTCTTCTGCGAGGTGACGATCAGACCCTGACCGCCATCCGATCCGCAGACCAGACGGCCAAGCGTCACATAATTTTCTGCGCTCGCCGGGCTTGCCCAGGCAGCCGCGGTCAGAGCCGCGGTGGCAATCATCGTTTGCTTGAACATGGTCCTTCTCCTTGAAAACGACCTGTCCGAAACGGGTTGAGGTGGCGATTGTTCCTGGGTTATTCCCGCTCCAGCGTGGCGCGCTGGGCTATCAGTACCCATAACAGGCCTTCAGGCCGGAAATCGACCTGCACCGTGCCACGGAAGGCGGCAGCGGCATGCGCCTTGATGACGGTCGTGCCGAAGCCCGAGCGCGACGGCTCGGTGACCGCTGGGCCGCCGCGCTCCTCCCAGGTGAAGCGGAGCAGGGCATCCGGCTTGCCTTCGTCCCTAACATCGTGCCAGTCGAAGCGGACGCGCCCCTGCGGGACGGAGAGCGCACCATATTTCACAGAATTGGTGGCGAGCTCATGCAGGGTAAGGCCCAGGTTCTGCACCGCATCCGGCTTCAGGACGAAATCTTCGCCTGTGATTTCGATCTGGTCGTGCGATTGCGGGAAGGCCTGCAGATGGATATCAACGACCCGCCGGAGCGACACGCCTCCCCATTGCTCGCTCGTCAGGAGCTCTATTGAACGCGCCAGCCCCTCAAGGCGGTCGGCGACGGCAGCCTGAAAGGCTTCGACGCTGTCGGCCTGTTTGGCCAGCTGGCGCATCATGGCCTGAGCAAGCGTGAGAAGGTTCTTGGTACGATGGACGAGTTCATGCATGACGAACCGCAGCCGGTCCTCGGTCTGGCTGCGATCGAATGAGGCGTTCGAAAGAGCGATCGCCACCTGGTTCGCCTCGATGACGCTTGTTTCCACCGGTGAGACGATGTGGCCCTGACCCATGCGGTTCGCCATGTCGGCAATCTCGCGAATGGTGGTGCGGACCTGTCTCGCGACGGCATAGGCGGCCAGTACGGCAACGAGCACGAGGGCAACTCCTCCGATGATGAGGAAACGCCAGGTGCTGAGAATCGACGCCTGCGCCACCGGCCCCCAGATCACCGTCTTCCAGGACCAGCCGGGAATTTGTGCATAACCGAGGAGCATGTGCGGCAGGATCGTCTTGTCTTCGAACACGCCCCGGGAAAAACCGAGCGCCGGCAGGATGCGCGGATCGAAGGGCGTGCCGGGTTCGAGGGCAGTCGGGCCGGCGGCAACGACCACGTGACCACTTTGATCAAGCACAGCCGCCGACCATCCAGGGGCTAGACCCTGGGTCGTTACGAGCCGGCCGAGATCCTGGGCATCCTGTGTGATGATGAGGGCGGAAACGGGATCGTTCTTTCTCGGCAGGATGACATTGTAGACCCAGTCGCCGCTGGTTCTGCCGCGGACCACATCCGACGCTTCGATGCGACCGGATTTCATTGCGGCATCGAGGGCGGCGATGTTTGTCGTCTTTCCGAGCTCCGCGCCGAAAGGTCGGCGTGTGTTCAGCAGTTGCTGGCCAGTTGCGTCGACCGCTTGGACGTAGAGCGCATTGTTCCGCAGAGCTGCTTCCGTGCGCTGGTGGAAGGAGGCGAGATCGCCGTTTTCGAGTTCCGGGGAGCTCGACAGCAGCCGCAACGTCGTCGCCATATCCTGAAGCTGGCGATCGATGATGCGCGACAGGGCAAGCGCGTCCTGCGCCGTCTCGCGCTTTAACGTGGAGCGCTGGTTGTCCTCCAACTGCAGCAGAAGCAGCGTCACGAAGGCGAAGATCGGCAATGCGATCGCCACCGCCATGGCAACCAGATAGGTGCCGATCGAAGCTTTGGGAAAAAACAGCGCCACGATCTTCATTTATTGCGCGCCGCCGCCATAGGTCCCGGTATTGCCGCGTCCTTTGTGCGTCTTGAAAGATGTGCGGCGCTGCTGTGCGCGCTGTCCGCAACAGTTTTCGTCTGCGGTCAGGAAAGCAAAGATCCGCATCTCTCGCAAACCGCCCTCAACATGTTTTCGCACACCCCGATAGCGGGCTATCGAAGCAGCCGCATGTTAGGGGGAGCAAAAGCAGGTTGCAACATCGTATGACATGCCACGGAAGACGGTGGCGGTTTTTCCGTCTCTCTTTTCAAAGCGATGCGGCGCCTTCATGACAGCTTATTCCGGCCACCCGTTGCTGCACGCGCACCGAGCCCGGTCATCGATAAATCGGTTCTGCCGAAGATTTCCTGCAACGCCAAGGTTCTGGGCATCCGATGGCCCGGCCGCCCCAATACACATACTTAGCCGGCTGGAGCGCCCACTCGGGCGAGACCATCGCGGGCCGGCTGGTATTTCGGGTCAAGCCCGACCGCATGGCGGTAGGAGCGGGCTGCCTTGGCCTTGTCGCCGCGACGTTCGTAGACAAGAGCCTGGTTGGCCCAGGATTCGGCGATATTGCCGTTGAGATCGATCGCGTGATTGAAATCGGCAAACGCGTTGTCGTCGTCATTCAGCGCGATGTAGGAGATGCCGCGGCCATTATAGGGCTCGGGCGAATTCGGGGCGAGCGAGATGGCCTTCGAGAAATCGTCGATTGCCTTATCCTGCTGATTGCGCTTCTGATAGATCAGGCCACGATTGTGATAGGCGCGGCCATCGGTCGTGCCGAGCTGGATCGCCTTGCTGAAATCGTTGAAAGCTGCATCGTCCTGTCCGGCCATGCGATACACATTGCCGCGGCCGATATAGGCGACGTCGTAGCTCGGATTGATCTGCAGGGCGGCATTGTAGTCGGCAATCGCCTGCTGCTGCTGGCCCATGTTGCGATAGACGAGCGCGCGGTTGGCATAGGCCTGGAAGAAGCGCGGGTTGATCTGCAATGCTGTATTGAAATCGTTCAGCGCCTGGCGGAACTGGCCGCTGCGGCCATAGGCGGAACCGCGGACATTATACCCTTCGGGATCCCTCGGATTGGCGTTGATAACAGCCGTCAGCGACGCGATGTTCTCTTCCGAGCCCTGCGCCTTGTCGATGCGGATTACGGCATCCGTGGTGTTGGTCGTCTCGCAGCCGGCAAGGCCGACCATGGCCGCCAGCGTCAAAGCCGGCAGGAATGCGGATTTCTGAAAGCGCCAGGCGCGGGACGGATTGAAGGTGGTATCAGCCATTCGGGCTCGCTTTCCCCATGCGGCATATCCGATTTCTGGATATGCGATCTTCAGCGGCAAACTAAAAAGGCGGCGGCGAACCCATCGCCCCCGCCACAATACATCTGAAAACGTCGAAAAAACGACGGCAACGCTTAGCGTGCGACCAGGCCTTCGCGCTGGGCGCGCTTGCGGGCCAGCTTGCGAACACGGCGAACAGCCTCGGCCTTTTCGCGAGCGCGCTTCTGCGAAGGCTTCTCGTAGTAGTCGCGCATCTTCATTTCGCGGAAAATGCCTTCGCGCTGCATCTTCTTCTTGAGAGCGCGGAGAGCCTGATCGACATTGTTATCGCGGACAAGTACCTGCACGAGAGTCACGTTCCTTTGGTTTGGTTGATGCCTGAGGCAGCGCAGCGCCAGGGGCAAAAATATAACGTTCGCGCGGCCGGAGCCTTGCGATTGGTGATGCGGGATAGCAGATCGAGTAGGGGAAGTCCAGATGGATATCGGCGGCAGTTGGAAAAATCATACCTGCCCGGCATCCTATCTCAAGCGAGCCGCTTCCGGCGGGGCCTCGTCAAGGGCGGCGATTGCCTCCTTGAGCGCCGTCCTGACCCGGAGACGATCGGCAGGCTCCAGCCGGCTCATATCCAGATGCAGGTCGAGACCTGAGAGATGTTCGCTGAGAACGCGGCTTTTGTGGTCGGCGCCGAGCCTCAGCCCGTCGACGGCATAGGGCACGACCTCGCGCTGGATGCCCTTCATGGTGATCTGCGGCAAGGGATGGGCGTCGACGATCTCGTTCACCAGCGCATAGGTTTCGTAGCTGATGACGATTTCTCCGCCCTGGGCGATCGACTGCAGCCTGGCTGCGAGATTGGCCTCCGCGCCGATGATCGTATAGTCCATGCGATCGTTGCTGCCGAAATTGCCGACGTTGCAATAACCGCTGTTGATTCCCATGCGCACGACGAAAGGCTCCTCGGTGCCGTTTCTGCGCCATCTGTCCTTGAGTTCGCCGAGGCGACGCTGCATGTCGACGGCCATGCGCAGGCAGGCTTTCGCATCTTCCTCCGGACCCTTCGTTTCCGGGTCGCCGAAGAAGACCAGCATGGCGTCGCCGATGAACTTGTCCACCGTGCCGCCATGGGCGAGGGCAATGTTCGACATTTCGGTCAGATATTCGTTGAGCATATCCGTCAGCGCTTCCGGCTGCAGCCGTTCGGTGGTCGCGGTGAAATCCTTGATGTCGGAGAAGAAAATCGTCAGGCGCTTGCGCTCGGTATGGACGACGACGTCTTTCTGTCCGCTGAAGATGCTCTTGTAGATCTGCGGCGAGAGATAACGTGAAATCTTCAGGGAAACGCTCGCCAGAAATTCGTTCGCCGCTTCGAGATCCCGGTTGGCGCCATGGATGGCGCGGGCCTGCTGGCGCTGCAGCAGAATGAAGCTGAGGCCGATGATGGCGACAAAAAGGAAATAGCAGAGCAGGTATTTGAAGGCGAAGACGTTGCTTGCATAGGGCTGCTTGATGACCACTTCCTGGATGCCGCGCACATCGCCGACCTTCCAGTCGGTCTTCGGACTTTCCGGGTGGCTGTTGTGACAGGCAACGCAAGCCTGGCCCATGACGACCGGCGTGACGAAGCGCAAGGTATCGGTCAATCCGACGCGGGTGAGGTCGCTCAACGTCCGCTGTGGATTGGCGCGCAGTGCGACAAGCGCTCGTTTCTCGAAATCGTCGAGCTCGTGGGAAGCGCGACTTTTGAACGGCAGATCGGAGACGAAGCGGTATGTGATGTTGGCCTGCTGCTCTTTTATGACGTCGCCGAGTTCCAGCGAAAGTGTCGCCGGCAGCGGGATGGCGCCGGGGATATTCGCGTAGTTGTGGGAGACGACCGTGCCTGCGGTCGCGCCGCTGGCGTGCGCGGCCAGAACGCGTCCGACGACATTGGCGGAATAGTAGGAGCGGATGCTCGATATCAGCGAGCTCATATCTCGCGCCTGGCGTCTGAGGGTATTTCCTGAGAGGTCGCTGATGTCGAGCCAGACGGCCAGCGGCAGTCCCGCCAGCATCGCCAGCACGACGACGATCAGCCAATAGCCGCTGCGGCGCACGGCGGTTTCGGAAATCACGGGGGCCCCTCACTCTTCCATATAAAAGCATTGGCGCTTCGCGCCGTTACAAGAACATTTCACCGCGCGTCCGACAAGATCGAAGACGTGTCGTCCAAGCAAAGCGTGGAAACGACGGCGTCGCCAAATTTGAAGATGCCGTTGCGCCGACCGGCAGGAAGCGGAAGGCTGGAAAGCGAAAAGAAGCGTCGGGGCGCATGAGTGAATGGCGTCCGGGCAGAAAGCGGCGTAGCCTGTCGTTTGGGAGAGGGACACCGGTTGAGATGATGACGCGCGTGCAGCAAATCGGTGTCGTTGTCGGACTGGTGATCGTGGCTGCGCTGACGATGCTGCGGGCAGATGATCCCGGGATCTTCAAGCTGATCCGTGGGGTGACCTTCGACGAGTACCAACGCCTGCTTCCGCGGACATTCGAGCCCATGCCGGTCCATGTGATCGACATTGATGAGGCGTCGCTGCGCGAGTTCGGCCAATGGCCGTGGCCACGGGACCGGTTGGCCCTGCTGGTGGACCGGCTTTCTGACATGGGCGCTGCGGCCATCGCCTTCGACGTTCTCTTTTCAGAGCCGGACCGGCTGTCGCCGCGCAACGTCGTGCGCGAGGTGGCGGGGGTTGATCCGTCCCTGGCAGAGAAGCTTCCCGACAATGACGAGATCTTTGCCCGCTCGATCTCCGGCAAACCCGTCGTGCTCGGTTTCGGCCTTTCCAACGAGGGCAGTTACCGGCCGCCTGTCAAGGCTGGTTTTGCTTTCACCGGGGAAAGCCCCGTCTCGGCTCCGCCCTATCTTGCGGCATCGACGCCGCTCAGGCCGCAATTGGAAGCCAATGCCGCAGGGCTCGGCCACATCAGCCTCAATCCCGGCAATCCTTCGCCGGTGGTGCGGGCGGTGCCGTTGTTCCTGACCGACGGCGTGCAGCTCTATCCCAATCTCGCGGTCGAGGCGCTGCGCGTCGCGCAAGGTGTATCGACGTATGTATTGGCCGGCGCGCCCGATCGCGCCGGCGTGATGACATCGGCAAAGATCGGCGATTTCGTCGTGCCGCTGACGGCGGCGGGCGAATTTTGGCTCTATGTCAGCCCCGACCGAGCCGAGCGCTATATCTCCGCCCGCCAGGTACTCGCCGCCGGAGGCGCCTCTCCCGAGATCTCCGCCGCCATTGACGGCAGCATCGTCTTCATCGGCACCTCGGCGGCAGGCCTGCAGGACATCCGCGTCACGGCGCTCGGCGAGAACGTTCCCGGCGTTTCGATGCATGCGCAGGTCGTCGAACAGATTCTCTCCGGCCATTTCCTGTCGCGGCCCGACTGGGCGGACGGGCTGGAAATTCTCACGATCGCGGTGCTCGGATGCCTGCTCGTCGTGGTAACGACCTTCGTCAGTCCCGCCGTCGCACTGGTCTGCGGCCTGCTCATTACCGCAATGGCGCTCGTGGCCTCCTGGCTCTCCTTTCTTTATGCGGGGCTTCTTCTCGATCCATTGGCTCCGATCGTCAGCGGATCGGTTATCCATTTTGCCGCAACCTCGTTCCGCATTCTGGTGATCGACCGGGAAAGGCGCGAGGTGCGGCGCGCCTTCGGACATTATCTTTCTCCGTCTCTGCTGCATCGCATCGAGCATAACCGCGATGCCTTGCGCCTCGGTGGAGATGACCGGGAACTGACGGTAATGTTCGTCGACGTCAGGAACTTCACTGAAATCAGCGAACGGCTGGCGCCGACTGATGTCGTTGCCTTCCTGAATACATTGCTCGACGCGCTGAGCCGCCATGTCGTGGCTAACGAAGGTACTCTCGACAAGTTTATCGGTGATTCGATCATGGCATTCTGGAATGCGCCGGTTGATGTAGCGGATCACGAAATCAAGTCGGTTCGCACGGCGCTCGCCATGCGCGAGACACTCGCCGAACTGAACGCCGGCGACGCCTTCGGCTTCGGACCCGATCAGGAGGTCGGCATCGGCATCGGCATCCATACAGGCGTTGCCTGTGTCGGAAATATGGGCGCCAAAACCCGCTTCAACTATTCGGCTGTCGGAGATGCGGTCAACGTCGCGGCCCGCATCGAGTCGTCCTGCAAGGAGGTCGGCTTCGATATCCTCGTCTCCGACAGCACGGCTCGCTCCGTGCAGGGGATGGCGGTGATCGAGGCCGGCGCCCTCTCGCTCAAAGGGAAGAGCAGCCGGACGCAGATCCTTGCGGTCGTCGGCGATGAACGCGTCGCAGCATCCCAAGAATTCGCCGCGCTCGAGCTCGCCCACAAGCAACTGATGCAGGCCCTGCAATCGCATTCGCGGAACAGCCGGAAGCTTATCGGCGCGTCAAAGCTCAGGGCCGTGCAAGTGCTCGGCGGTCTGGCGGAATTCTACGAGCGTGTATCGGGCAGGACCGATCATTTTCGCGAAGTGCCGAAGGCGGTCGAAGAGAGCGCCGCAGACTGACCGGCCTCAGCGACCGCGATTGAAATCGCGGCTCCTATGGTGGTTCCGATCATTGTCACCATCACCATCACCAGCACCTTCATGATCATGATGGTGATCGCGACCTCCATCATGCTGGCGGTCGTGCCCCCGATGATCCAGACCGTGATTTCCCGGCTTGCCGTCCTCGTCATGCCGGCTATGACCCTCATGCTTATCGGGCCTGTCCGGCTTATCGTGGTCGGGTCTATCATGATGGGGCTTGTCGTGGTGCGGCATTTCCGGCTTCTGCGGTCGCTCCTTTTGTGGCTCGGCCTCTCTCTGTGGCGGATCCTGTCTTTGCGGAGCGGGTGCAATTGCCGGCGGCGGCCGGTCTCGTTCGCTTCTTTCCGGCACCAGCGAAGCCATATTGCATCCGCCGAGCAGGCCGAGGCCACCCGAAAGCCGCTGGTTGCCGGAGAGGAAGGGCAGAGCGCGCTCATTTCCAAGCTTCTGGAGGACGTTACGCTCCACTCGTCGGGCCGCCGTCATGTCGCCGTTCGGTTTGGCGATAACGCAGTCGCAGCGTTGCTGCAGCTGCCGGCACCCGCCGGGGCCGCAAAAGCGGGCCGCGCCGTTCAACAGGACGACGGCCGTGGTGCCGTCAGGGCCGACATAAAAATCGAATGCGGTGCCGCGCACGCCGATCGTGCCTGCAGGCGTCAGAATTTGATAGGCCGAGGACTTCGAAGTGCCGCTTACCCAGCGGAAGGTCCCCTTGGCGGCCTTGATGGTGAGTTGCTTGACCGATTGGGTGTCGTCGAAAACATATCTGTCGATGACGACGGAGGACCCCCAGCCGACCGCAAGTTTGGTGCCGTCTCTAAATACAAACTGGCCCAGCCCAGACTGCGAAGTCTTGATGCGTTCGTCGCGGTGAACGCTTGTGTTGACTTCGATCGGGCCTGCTTGTCCAGTCACCTCGGTCTTGATGACCACAGCCTGGCCGACCGGCTCGGCGGCAGTTGCCAACCGGAAGCCGCATAGCGCAATGAAAAGCGCCTGGAATAAAAGCCGCCCCCAGCACATGATACACCAACCCCGGCAACGGGGAAAAATTAACATCATACTAACTGCTTGTCTTTTCACCCTCTTGGGCTAGTCAGGTCTGCCGCCAAGGGGAAGGCCGGACCTTCGCAAGATCCTGCAGGATGACGTTCGTTTGAGTTTGGGAAGCGGCGCTTGACACCATCGCAAATTGCTCAGTTTTCGACACGATGTCGTTCAGTGTCAAAAGTGAAGCTCTCGCGCGTCGCAAAACAGCCGTTGTGCCGCATTTGGATTTGCGATTTGTATGGGCGCGAGTACAGCCCTTGCCCGAAGGAGAAGAAGGCGGATGCGGAAATATTCGGTTTTTGCCGTGGCGCGGGAGGCCCTTCGCGGCCACAGAGGTTGGGAGAAGCAGTGGACTTCGCCGGAGCCGCGCGCCGAATACGACGTCGTTATCATCGGCGCTGGCGGACATGGCCTGGGAGCCGCCTATTATCTTGCGAAGGAGCACGGCATCACCAATGTGGCGGTGCTCGAGAAGGGCTGGCTCGGCGGCGGCAACACCGGGCGCAATACCACCATCATCCGTTCGAACTATCTCTATGAAGAGAGCATGCACATTTACGAGCATTCGATGAAGCTCTGGGAAGGGCTTTCACAGGAGCTCAACTACAATGTGATGTATTCGCCGCGCGGCGTGATGATGCTCTCGCACAATATTCACGACCAGCAGTCGTTCAAGCGACACATCCACGCCAACCGGCTCTACGGCATCGACAATGAATGGCTGACGCCGGAGCAGGCCAAGGCTTATTGTCCGCCGCTCGACATCTCCGCCAGCGCGCGCTATCCGATCAACGGTGCGGCACTGCAGCGTCGCGGCGGCACGGCGCGGCACGATGCGGTGGCCTGGGGATATGCGCGCGCAGCCTCCGATCGGGGTGTGCACATCATCCAGAACTGCGAAGTGACTGGTATCCGGCGCGGTCCTGACGGACGGGTGACCGGGGTCGAGACCTCGCGCGGCTTCATCGGCGCCAGAAAGGTCGGCGTATCGGCCGCGGGCCATACCTCGACAATCATGAAGATGGCGGATGTGCGCGTGCCGCTGCAGTCGAGCCCGCTGCAGGCGCTGGTCTCCGAGCCGCTGAAGCCGATCTTCCCCTGCGTCGTCATGTCGAACACGGTGCATGCCTACATCTCCCAGTCCGACAAGGGCGAGCTCGTCATCGGCGCCGGTACCGACCAGTATAATTCCTATTCCCAGACCGGCGGGTTGCAGATCATCACGCATACGCTCGACGCCATCTGCGAACTCTTTCCGATGTTCCGGCGCGTGAAGATGATGCGGCAATGGGGCGGCATCGTCGACAATACGCCGGACCGTTCGGCGATCCAGTCAAAGACGCCGGTTCCCGGGCTTTACGTCAATTGCGGTTGGGGCACCGGCGGCTTCAAGGCAACGCCGGGCTCGGCCAATCTCTTTGCGCACCTCATCGCCCGCGATGAAGCGCACAAGTTCAATGCCGGCCTGACGCTGGAACGCTTCCGCAGCGGCCGGCTGATTGATGAAGCGGCGGCTGCGGCGGTGGCGCACTGATGATGAACGTGTTCGCTCAGATACCCGCTTCTTTGGTTATTCACGCCCTCATCCGCCTTGAAAGCACCTTCTCCCTGCTGGGGAGAAGGGGAGGAGAAGGAAATCTCACATGCTGCTGATCCATTGCCCTTATTGTCAGGAAGAGCGTTCCGAGCTCGAATTCCGCGGTGCGGGTGACGCGCATATTGTGCGGCCCGCTGATATCGCCTCGGTCTCGGACGAGGAATTTGAAGAATACTTCTTCCTGCGCGACAACCCGAAGGGGCTGATCTTCGAGCGCTGGCGGCATATTCACGGCTGCGGCCGGTTCTTCAACGCGGCGCGCGATACGGTGAGCGACAAGTTCATCATGACCTACAAGGCGGGCGAGCCGAAGCCGCGGATCGGTGCCGAGGCCGAACAGCATAGCCCTGTCGAGACCTATGAAGCGGTGGAAGGAGAGGCCCAATGAGCGGTGCTAATCGTATCGCCGGGAAGGGGCGTCTGACGCCTGCAAAGACCGCGCGCTTCAGCTTCGACGGCAAGAGCTATACGGCGCTGGAAGGCGATACCGTCGCTTCGGCGCTGATCGCCAACGGCATTCATCTCGTCGGCCGCTCGTTCAAATATCATCGGGCTCGCGGCATCCTCTCGGCAGGCGCCGAAGAGCCGAACGCGCTGATCGATGTCGCGCGTGACAAGGCGCGCAAGCAGCCGAACGTCCGCGCTACGGTGCAGGAAATCTTCGACGGCATGATCGTCCAGTCGCAGAACCGCTGGCCTTCGCTTGCCTATGACGTCGGTGCGGTCAACAACCTGATGTCGCCGTTCTTCGCCGCCGGCTTCTACTACAAGACCTTCATGTGGCCGCGCTCCGCCTGGAAACATGTCTACGAACCGTTCATCCGCCGCGCTGCCGGTCTCGGCGTCGCGCCGACGGAAGAAGATCCGGACCATTATGCCAGCCGCTACGCCCATTGCGACGTGCTGGTGGTCGGCGCCGGGGTGGCCGGGCTTTCGGCAGCGCTGGCCGCGGCCGAGACCGGCGCGAAGGTGATCCTCTGCGACGAGCAGGCGGAAGCCGGCGGCGCGCTGCGCTACGATGCCGGCATCAGGATCGACGGACAGGATGGTTACGCCTGGGCGCAGAAGACCGTGGCGCGGCTGAAGGCGATGGACAATGTCGAAGTGCTCACCCGCACGACCGCCTTCGGCTACTACAACCATAATTTCGTCGGCCTTGCCGAGCGCGTCACCGATCACATGGCCAAGCCTTCGCGTGATCTGCCGCGCGAGCGGCTGTGGCAGGTCCGGGCCAAGCGGGTGATTCTCGCCACCGGCTCGATCGAGCGGCACATGGTATTTCCCAACAACGACCGGCCCGGCATCATGCTCGCCTCGGCGGGGCGGATGTACCTCAATCATTACGGTGTCGCCGTCGGAAACAATGTCGGCATCTACACGGCGCACGACTCTGCCTATGAGGCGGCTTTCGATCTCAAGCGGGCCGGTGTTTCGGTCGCCGCCATCGTCGATTGCAGGCAGGCGCCGGGTGCTGAAGTGCTGGCGGAGGCGCGTGCACTCGGCATAGATGTTCTTACCGGCCAGTCGGTCATCAATACGGCGGGGCGGCTGCGCATCTCATCGATGACAGTAGCGCGCAACGGCGGCGGTTCGCCGCGCAAGATCCCGGTCGATGCGCTTCTGGTTTCGGCCGGCTGGACGCCATCCGTGCATCTGTTCTCGCAGTCCCGCGGCAAGGTGGCCTTCGAAGCGGAAAGCCAGCGTTTCCTGCCCGGCACCTATGCGCAGGATTGCCTTTCGGTCGGCGCCTGTAACGGCACCGACGACCTGCAGCGAACGGTCGAGGAATCGCTTGCCGCAGGCGAACTGATGGCGCAGGCCGCGGGCAAGAGCGGCGGCGGGAAAATCACGATTTCGGCCGAGCAGCCCTATGACTGGACGGGCGGGATGATCGGCGCTGCCGAAGGCGCCGGACCGAAGACGAACGCCAAGGCCTTCATCGATTTCCAGCATGACGTCTGCGCCAAGGATATCCGCCTTGCCGTGCGCGAAGGCATGCATTCGATCGAGCATATCAAGCGGTTTACGACCAACGGCATGGCCTCGGATCAGGGCAAGCTTTCGAATATGCATGGCCTGGCGATTGCCGCCGAAATGCTCGGCAAGGAAATCCCGCGGGTCGGTCTCACGACTTTCCGCGCACCCTATACGCCGGTGACCTATGGTACGCTGATCGGCCATTCACGCGGAAAGCTGTTCGATCCGACGCGCAAGACGCCGCTGCACGACTGGGAAGAAGCGCAAGGCGCCGTTTTCGAGGATGTCGGCAACTGGAAGCGCGCCTGGTTCTATCCGCGCTCGGGCGAGAACATGCACCAGGCGGTCGCGCGCGAGTGCCGGACGGCCCGCGAGTCGGCAGGCATCTTCGATGCCTCTACGCTCGGCAAGATCGAAGTGGTAGGCCCGGATGCGGCGAAATTCCTCAATCTGATCTACACCAATGCCTGGGACACGCTGAAGCCCGGCAAGGCGCGCTACGGCATCATGACACGTGAGGACGGGTTCGTTTATGACGACGGCGTCGTCGGGCGTCTGGCAGAGGATCGTTTTCACGTGACGACGACGACAGGCGGAGCGCCGCGTGTTCTCCATCACATGGAAGATTACCTGCAGACGGAATTCCCCGATCTGAAGGTGTGGCTGACTTCGGTGACCGAACAATGGGCTGTCATCGCCGTCCAGGGACCGAAGGCGCGCGAGATCGTCGAGCCTCTCGTCGAAGGGGTCGATCTTTCCAACGAGGCCTTCCCGCATATGAGCGTTGCCGAGTGCACGGTCTGCGGCGTACCGGCGCGGCTCTTCCGCGTTTCCTTCACGGGAGAAATCGGTTTCGAAATCAACGTGCCGGCCGACTACGGCCAGTCGGTGCTCGAAGCGGTCTGGGCCAATGCCGAACCGCTCGGCGCCTGCGTCTACGGCACTGAGACCATGCACGTCCTCCGCGCTGAGAAGGGCTATATCATCGTCGGCCAGGATACGGACGGGACCGTGACCCCCGACGACGCGGGCGTCGCCTGGGCCGTTTCGAAGAAGAAGAAGGACTTCGTCGGCATTCGCGGGCTGCAGCGGCCGGACCTCGTCAAGGAGGGACGCAAGCAGCTCGTCGGCCTCGTTACCAAGGATCCGAAGTTGGTGCTCGAAGAAGGCGCGCAGGTCGTCGCTAGCCCGAACGAGCCGAAGCCGATGACGATGCTCGGCCATGTCACATCGGCCTATTGGTCGGAAAATTGCGGCAGGTCGATCGCCTTCGCTCTGGTCGCCGGCGGCCGGGCGCGGATGGGCGAGACGCTCTATGTGCCGATGCCGGACCGGACGATCGCCGTCGAAGTGACGGATCTGGTATTCTTTGACAAGGAAGGAGGCCGCATCCATGGCTGATGTCGCAATTCGCAAGCCGGCGCTGGCCGGCCGTCTCGGCGGCTCCGCCACTGTGCGTCTGGCCGTCGCACCGCCGGCAAGCCGCGTGGCGCTGCGCGCGCCGGCGGGGTCGCTCAAAGCACTTTCTTTGGCTCTGGGCCTCTCTGTGCCGACCACGCCGAAGACGTCCGGCCGCGCCGGTGCGCGCTCGGCGCTCTGGCTCGGGCCGGACGAGTGGCTGTTGATCGATGAGGCCGGTGGCGATCTGATGGCGGCATGTTCCAGCGCCGGCGCGCTCCATTCGGCGACCGACGTTTCCCACCGCAACGTGGCGGTCATCGTCTCCGGGCCGGGTGCGGAGGCGACGCTCGCGGCCGGCTGCCCGCAGGACCTGTCGCTGTCGTCCTTTCCAGTCGGCGCGGCCTCGCGCACGGTCTTCGGCAAGGCGGAGATCGTACTTTTCCGCACGGAAGAAGACACGTTTCGGGTGGAGTGCTGGCGGTCGTTTTCCGATTACGTCTTCGGGCTGCTGGCCGAGGCGGCGGAAGATGCCGCACATTGAGATCGCGACAATTTGGCTCAGGGATAGAGAATGCTGCACCATGCTTCCCTCGGCGTCTCCGATATCGAGCGGTCGGCGGCATTTTACGATGCCGCTTTCGCCGCGCTCGGTTATGTCAGGGTCTGGGACGACATCAGGCCGGGGCAGGTAGGGCAGGCGGTCGGCTATGGCCTTCCTGGCGGCGGGGACAAGTTGGCGATCAAACATGGGCCTGATGGCCAGCGTCCGCCGGGTTCGGGTTTTCATATGGCCTTTGCCGCACCAAGTCGCCAGGCGGTTGACGGATTTCATGCGGCGGCAATCGCGCATGGCGGCCGTGACAACGGCGCTTCAGGTCCGAGGCCCCACTATGGCGAGCATTATTATGCTGCCTTCGTAATCGATCCGGACGGACATGCTCTCGAAGCGATGATCAACTCACCGGAATAACAAGAGCCGCGATTGCCTACGCGTCTTCCGGGCGGTCCTTGGGATCGAACTGGATGATGGTGATCCATCTTGCCGTCAGGGCCGGCTTCTTCTCGTTTTCGATTTCGATCGTCACGTCGTAGGTGGTCATCAGCATGCCGCCGCCGCGGAAGCGGGCGTCGGAGAGCAGGAAGCGGCCGCGAACACGGGCGCCGCTCCTGACGGGGGTCATGAAGCGGACCCGGTCGAAGCCGTAGTTGATGCCCATGGTCTGCTCGCGCACCCTCGGCAGGCAGTTGTAGTTCATCGCCGACAGCAGGGACAGCGTCAGGAAACCATGGGCGATCGTGCCGCCGAAGGGGCTTTCAGCGGCGGCGCGCTCGGGATCGACATGAATGAACTGATGGTCGTCGGTCGCCCCCGCAAAGGCGTCGATCATTGTCTGATCGACGGTAATCCAATCCGAAAGACCCGTTTCCATGCCGATCAATCCCCGCACGTCGGAGAGTGAAATTTCCGTGACCATGAATTCCTCGTGAGAAAAGCCGCCGGGCAAAGCCTTATCGTGCATTCATGACGATTGCGACAAGGATTTGAGTGAGTTGGGGGAGGCGCTCATTTTTCTACGAAAAAGGCGACGGAGCGTGGCTCGACGGTCACGCTGGCACCGGCCTTCTTCGCTCCCTCCGGCGTCAACTGGCGCCAGCCCGGCTCATTCTCTGGCGGGAGCGTAAAGAGCTGGCGGCTCTCGGAACGATTGAAAAGCACGGCAAGCCGGGTCTGTTTGCCGCGCGAGGAGCGGTCGCCTGTGGTAAGCAGCATGCCGAGGGTCGAGAGCGACGGCGTCTCCCATTCCGCAACGGTCATCGGTTCGCCGGAGAGTGAGATCCATTCGACGTCGCCGTTGCCGGAAAGGAAGCCCGTTTCGGAAAAGACGGTAAAGCGGCGGCGCAGTCCTGCGACGAAAGCGGTATGGGCGACGAGATCCTCGTTCAGCGCCTTCCAGTCCAGCCAGGTGATCTCATTGTCCTGGCAATAGGCATTGTTGTTGCCGCGCTGGCTGCGGCCGCCCTCGTCGCCCGCCGTCAGCATGATGCTGCCGCGGGTGGCAAAGAGCGTTGAGATCAGCGCCATGGCGTCGTTGATCCGCCGCTTGCGGATACTGGGATAGAGGGTCTCGCCTTCGACGCCGTTGTTCCAGGAATGGTTCTCGTTGTGACCGTCCCGATTGTGCTCGCCGTTGGCGTCATTGTGCTTGCCGGCATAGGAGACGAGGTCCATCAGTGTGAAGCCATCATGGGCGGCGAGGAAATTGACGCTGCGCGTCTCTTTGCCGTCGTTGCGGGAGAAGATGTCGGAGGAACCGGCAAGCGCAGTTGCGAGCGAGCCGGTCTTCCATTGGTCGCCACGCCAGTAACAGCGCAGATCGTCGCGAACCCTGTCATTCCATTCGAGGAAGGACAGCGGGAAGTTGCCGAGCTGGTAACCGCCCGGACCGATATCCCAGGGTTCGGCGATCATGATGCGGTCGGCAAGCAGATCATCGGCAAGGATCGCAGCGAGCGTTCCGCCCTCGCGCTCGAAGCCGCTCGCGGTGCGGCCCAGCACCGGGGCGAGATCGAAACGGAAACCATCGACGCCGGCGTTGAGCACGAAATGCCGCAGGCTGTCGATGACGAGGCGCCTGACCTCGGGATGGTCGCAGGCGATCGTGTTGCCGGTACCGGTGTCGTTGATCAGTTCGCCGGGGCTGTTTCGGGCGTGGCGGTAATAATGCAGGTTGTCGAGGCCGCGCAGCGACAGCGTCGTGCCATAGCGGTCGCTCTCGCCGGTATGGTTGAAGACGAGATCGAGGATGACGGCGATGCCTTCGGCATGGAGAGCGGCGACCGTCCTGCGCAGTTCCGCCATGCCGCGGGGGACAATCCGCGGATCGAGCGCCATTAGGCCGACGGGGTTATAGCCCCAGCCGTTTGTGAGACCGAGCGGCGGCAGATGGCGCTCATCGATCCAGGCGGTAATCGGCATCAGTTCGATGGCATCGACCCCGATCCGCTTCAGATGCGCGATAACGGAGGGATGGGCAAGGGCTGCGACCGTGCCGCGTTCGGCTTCCGGCACGTCGGGGTGAAGGATGGTGAAGGGCCGCACCGCCACTTCATAGATAAAACCGCCCGGTTTGAAGAGCGGCTTGTCGATTGCGGCTGGTGTGTCGGTGGTGACGATCGCCTTCGGCATAAGATCCTGGCTGTCCTCGCCGTAGAGCCCGAGGCGGGGATCGTAGCGGAACGGTCGGTCGATTTCCTTGGCGTAGGGATCGATCAGCAGTTTGGACGGGTCGAACCAGAGGCCGTTGTCGGGCGCATAGATGCCGTCGGCACGATAGCCGTAGCGGGCACCTTGACCGAGGCCGTCGACGAAGAGGCGATGGATGTGGTTGCCATCGCGAGCCATCGGCAGGCGCGCAAATTCCCTGTTGCCGTCACCTTCGAAGAGGCAGAGTTCGATCTGCGTGGCGTGATGCGACCACACGGCAAATTCGACGCCGGTCTCGAAGACGATCGCACCCCGCGCCGAATTGCTGTCCCGCATGTCCCGCCCCGGATCAGGTGATCACGGTTGGCTCATCGCGTCCCGTGCGCTCACGAATGCTGGCAATGCTTTCGGCGGCCGCAATCAGATCGGCGAGCGCTTCCTGCGTTTCGATGTTGTGACGAGTCGAATCCGGCTCGTAGCGCTCGATATAGACGCGCAAGGTTGCGCCAGACGTGCCGGTGCCGGAGAGACGGTAGACGACGCGGGAGCCGCCCTCGAAGAGCACGCGGATGCCCTGATGCTCGCTCACCGACTTGTCGATCGGGTCGTGGTAGGCGAAGTCGTCGGCTTTCTCGACCTTCAGGCTGCCGATGTTCTTGCCGGCCAAGGTGGAAAGCTGGCTGCGGAGATTGTCCATCAGGCCATTCGCCGCGTCGGTGTCCAGGCCTTCATAATCGTGGCGCGAATAATAGTTGCGGCCGTAGGTCTGCCAGTGCTGGGTGACGATGTCGGCGACGCTCTCGCCGCGCACGGCAAGGATGTTTAGCCACAGCAGCACGGCCCAGAGGCCATCCTTCTCACGGACGTGATTGGAGCCCGTGCCGGAGCTTTCCTCACCGCAGATCGTCGCCATGCCGGCGTCGAGCAGGTTGCCGAAGAATTTCCAGCCGGTCGGTGTCTCATACATGCCGATGCCACGCTTTTCGGCGACGCGGTCGGCCGCGCCCGATGTCGGCATCGACCGGGCGATGCCGGCGAGACCGCCGGAATAGCCGGGGGCGAGATTGGCGTTGGCGGCAAGGATCGCCAGGCTGTCGGAAGGGGTGACGAAGATGCCGCGGCCGATAATGAGGTTGCGGTCGCCGTCGCCGTCGGACGCGGCGCCGAAATCGGGGGCGTCCTCGCCCATCATCTCATCGAAGAGTTCCTTGCAGTGAACCGGATTCGGGTCGGGGTGATGACCGCCGAAATCCGGCAGCGGCATGAAATTGCGCACCGAACCGAGGGGAGCGCCAAGACGATTTTCGAAGATTTCCTTGGCGTAGGGTCCGGTGACGGCGCTCATGCCGTCGAAGGCGATGCGGAAACCGAGACTGATCAGATTGCGGATGGCGCCGAAATCGAACAGTTCTTCCATCAGCGCGGCATAGTCCTCGACCGGGTCGATGACCGAGAGGATCATGCCGCCGGGAAGCTCGTCCTTGCCGATGCGGTCGAGATTGACGTCGGCGAAATCGGCGATCTTGTAGCTGTCGATTGTCTTGGAGCGCGCATAGATCGCGTCGGTGATCTTCTCCGGCGCCGGGCCGCCATTATTGATATTGTATTTGATGCCGAAGTCTTCGGTCGGGCCGCCGGGATTGTGGCTGGCGGAGAGGATGATGCCGCCGAAGGCCTTGTACTTGCGGATGATGTGGGAGGCGGCCGGCGTCGACAGAATGCCGCCCTTGCCAACCATGACCTTGCCGAAGCCGTTGGCAGCGGCCATCTTGATCGCCTTCTGGATGACTTCGCGATTGTAGTAACGTCCGTCGCCGCCGATGACGAGGCACTTGCCCTGATAGCCTTCTAGCGAATCGAAGATCGCCTGGATGAAATTCTCGGCATAATTCGGCTGCTGGAAGACCGGAACCTTCTTACGCAGACCGGACGTGCCGGGTTTCTGGTCCAGATAGGGCGTGGTGGGTACGGACTTGATCATTTTAGGTCACATGCCTTTCGAGACGAGGCTTGAATAGAGGGCAGCGTAGCGTTCGGCGCTCTTCTCCCAGGAGACATCCGATTTCATGCCTTGCTTTTGCAATTGGGTCCAGAGTTTTCGGTCCGCGTAAAAATGCATTGCACGGCGGATTGCCTGTAGCATGCCCGTTTCGGTCACGGGTGAGAATTGTATGCCGGTTGCTACTTTCGCCGCAAGTGCGGCGTGATTGGCGTCGATCACGGTGTCGTTCAATCCGCCGGTGCGGGCGACGATCGGCACGCAGCCGTAACGCAGGCCGTAAAGCTGGGTGAGGCCGCAGGGTTCGAAGCGCGACGGGATGATGATGGCGTCGCAGCCGGCCTGCATCAGGTGCGACATCGGTTCGTTATAGCCGATCGACACGCCGATCCGGCCGGGATGGCGGCTGGCGGAGGCAAGCAGCGCGCCTTCGAGCGCTGCTTCGCCGGAGCCGAGCACGACGAGTTTGCCGCCCATGGCGACGATCTGGTCGGCGACGTTGGCGACGATATCCATGCCCTTCTGCCAGGTGAGGCGGCTGATCACGCAGAAGATCGGCGCATCGTCATTGTCGAGGTGGAAGAACTCGGCGATCGAGCGGCGGTTTTCCTCGCGGTTCTTCAGCGTCGTCGGGCCATAATGGGTGTGGACGACGGGGTCGGTCGCCGGGTTCCAGACATCGGTGTCGATGCCGTTGACGATTCCATGCAAATCGTCGATGCGGGTGGCGATGACGCCTTCGAGCCCCATGCCGAATTCCGGCGTCAGAATTTCGTCGGCATAGGTGGGGCTGACTGTCGTGACCGCATGGGCAGTCTGCAGGCCGCCCTTGAGGAAGCCGACGGTGCCGTAATATTCGATGCCGTCCATGGCGAAGGCATGACCTGGCAGACGCAGACCGGCAAAAATCTCCGGGCCGAACTGGCCCTGGAAGGCGATATTGTGAATTGTCAGCACGCTCGGCAGTTCCGGGGTCGGATAATAGCGCATGTAGACCGAGGTCAGCGCCGCCTGCCAGTCATGAGTGTGGACGAGATCAGGCCGCCAGCCGGGCAGCAGTCCGGCGCCGATTTCGGAAGCGGCAAGCGACAGGGCGGCGAAACGGCGCCAATTGTCGGGATAATCCTTGCCAAGCGGATCAAGATAGGGACCGCCCGGCCGCTCGTAATAGGCGGGCGCGTCGAGGACGAGCAGATCGAGACCCTCATGTTCAACCTCGAGCACGGTCGCCCGCTCACCGAGCAGGTCCGGGAATTCGAGTCTGACGACAGGGTCGCGAATGACCTTCATGACGGCGGGGTAGCCGGGCAGGAGGGTCTTGGTCTCGACCCCGAAGGCTTTCAGAGCAATTGGCAGGGCACCTGACACGTCGGCCAGACCCCCTGTCTTGATCAAGGGGAAGACTTCGGACGAAACCGAAAGAACTTTCATACGTCAGATATCCAGCTTGTCGATCATCGGTTGGGTGATCAGGCAGATGCCCCCTTCCGACCGCCGGAAGCGTTTGGCGTCGAGATCGGGATCCTCGCCGACGACCAGCCCTTCGGGAATGACGACACCATGGTCGATCACGACGTTCTTGAGCTGCGCCCGCCGTCCGATCTTCACATTCGGCAGGATGACCGCCCCTTCCAGCTTGGAAAAGGAATTGGCCCTGACGCCGGTGAAGAGCAGGCTTTTGTTGAGGCTGGCGCCTGAGATGATGCAGTCGCCTGACACGACGGAGGAGGTGGCCGAACCGCGGCGGTCGTCGTCGTCATGGACGAACTTCGCCGGCGGGGTGATCTCGGCATAGGTCCAGATCGGCCACGACTTGTCGTAGATATCGAGCTCCGGGACGATGGCCGTCAGATCGATATTGGCCTGCCAGTAGGCGTCGATCGTGCCGACGTCGCGCCAGTAGGGCTCGTGCTCGAAATCGGAGCGGACACAGGATTTGGCGAAGCGGTGGGCGACGGCCTTACCGTTTTTGACGATATAGGGGATGATATCCTTGCCGAAATCGCGGCTCGATGTCGGGTCGGCGGCGTCGCGGCGTAGCGCATCGAGCAGGAACTTGGTGTGGAAGACATAGATGCCCATCGAGGCGAGCGCGAAATCCGGCTTGTCGGGAATGCCGGGGGGATCCGCCGGCTTTTCGATGAAAGCGAAGATCTCATCCTTTTCGTTGACATGCATGACGCCGAAGCCGGTCGCTTCCATGCGCGGCACTTCCAGGCAGCCGATCGTCACGTCCGCGCCGGAATCGACATGCTGCTGGAGCATGTATTCATAGTCCATCTTGTAGACATGGTCGCCGGCGAGAATGACCATGTATTCGACGCCGTAATCCTCGATAATATCGATGTTCTGATAAACGGCGTCGGCGGTGCCTTCATACCATTGCGTTTCGGAAACGCGCTGCGAGGCAGGCAGGATGTCGAAGCTTTCGTTTCGCTCCGGGCGGAAGAAGTTCCAGCCGCGCTGCATGTGGCGGATCAGCGAATGCGCCTTGTATTGCGTCGCGACGCCGATGCGGCGAATGCCCGAATTCAGCGCGTTGGACAGCGCGAAATCGATGATGCGCGCCTTGCCGCCGAAATAGACGGCGGGCTTGGCACGCCGGTCGGTGAGTTCCTTGAGACGGCTCCCCCTGCCGCCCGCCAGAACGTAAGCCATTGCGTCGCGGGCAAGTGGCTGAATACGCTTCTCTACCATTTTCTCCTCCCACCAGTCTTAATTTTCAGGTTCAAGCATGATTGTCGCCAAGGGCGGCAGCGTGATCGAGCAGGTGATATTGCCGCCGGCATCGACGGCCTGCACGCGTCCGCCATTGCCCTTCCCGCTACCGCCATAGATGTCGGCATCGGTATTCAGAATCTCCCGCCAGCGGCCTGCGGAAGGCAGGCGTAACAAGTAGTTCTCGCGGTAGACGGGAGTAAAGTTGGTGATGACGACGATCGGCTTCTGGCCCGGCGCCTTGCGCTGCCAGGCGAAGACTGAATTCTCGCCGTCGTCGGCAATCAGCCATTCGAAGCCGTCGCCCTCGCAGTCACGCTCATGCAGGGCGGGCTTGCTGCGATAGGTGAAGTTGAGATCGCGCACCAGGCGCCGCATGCCCTCGTGCATACGATATTGCAGCAGGTTCCAGTCGAGCGATCGATCCTCGCTCCATTCGCTCCACTGGGCGAATTCCTGGCCCATGAACAACAGCTTCTTGCCGGGATAGCCCCACATGTAAGCGTAGTAGGCGCGCAGATTAGCGAACTTCTGCCAGTCATCGCCCGGCATCTTGGCGATCAGCGAGCCCTTTCCGTGAACGACCTCGTCGTGCGACAGCGGCAGGACGAAATTTTCCGAATAGGCATAGAGGAGGCCGAAGGTGAGCTCGTTATGATGGTGTTTGCGGTGCACCGGGTCGCGCTTCATATAGCTCAGCGTGTCATGCATGAAGCCCATGTTCCATTTGAAACCGAAGCCGAGCCCGCCTTCATGCACGGGTTGCGAGACTTTTGGCCAGGAGGTCGATTCTTCGGCGATGGTCATGACGTTGGGATGCTGGCCGTAGATGCGGGTGTTGAGGTCCTGCAGGAAGCGGACGGCTTCGAGGTTCTCGTTGCCGCCATATTCATTCGGAATCCATTCGCCGTGCTTGCGGGAATAATCGAGGTAGAGCATCGAGGCGACGGCATCGACGCGCAGGCCGTCGAGATGGAATTTCTCGGCCCAGTAGAGGGCATTGTTGACCAGATAGGAAACCACTTCGGTGCGGCCGAAATTGTAGATCGCCGTGTTCCAGTCCGGATGGAAGCCCTTGCGCGGATCTTCGTGCTCGTAGAGCGCCGTGCCGTCGAACCAGCCGAGGCCGTGTTCGTCGGTCGGGAAATGCGCCGGTACCCAGTCGAGGATGACGCCGATGCCCACCTTGTGGCAGCCGTTGACGAAGCGGGCGAAGCCTTCTGGCTCGCCGAAGCGGGCAGTCGGCGCATAAAGGCCGGTCGTCTGGTAGCCCCAGGAGGGGTCGTAGGGATGCTCGGTGATCGGCAGAAATTCGATATGGGTGAAACCCATGTCGACACAATAGGGGATGAGGCTGGAGGCAAGTTCGTCCCAAGATAGCATGGTGCCGTCCTGCCGGCGCTGCCAGGAGCCGGCATGCACCTCATAGATCGAGATCGGCTGTCGGCGCTTGTCGGTTTCGCGCCAGTGCTTCAGATGGGCCTCATCCTCCCAGACCTGCTCCAGCTCGGCAGCGGCGATCGAGGCGGTCTTGGGTCTGAGCTCGCTGCGGCGGGCGAAGGGATCGGCCTTCAGCGGCAGCAACACGCCGTCGTGGCCGCGAATCTCGAACTTGTAGGCGACGCCGAGCGGCACATCGGGAGCGAAGATTTCCCAGATGCCGCTGTCGGCGCGAAAGCGCATGACATGGCGGCGGCCGTCCCAACCGTTGAAATCGCCAACCACGGAAACGCGCTGGGCGTTCGGCGCCCAGACCGCGAAGTGGATGCCCTGCGCGCCGTCATGCTTGATGAGATGGGCGCCCATCTTGTCGAACAGGCGCAGATGCGAACCTTCACGGGCGAAATAATCGTCCATCGGCCCAAGCACCGGCCCGAAGCTGTAGGGGTCGGTGACTGCCCATTCGGCGTCACCACGCCGGGCGCGGTAGCGCACCGGCTGCAGCTTCGCGAGCGAAACCGGCCCGGCGAAGAACCCGTCGGCGTGGAGCTGATTCAATTCGCCGATGATGCCGCCATCGAGCGTCATGGCGGTCACTTCCTCGGCACCCGGGATGAAGCACCGGGCAACGAAAGCGTCGCCGGCTTGGTGCACACCTAGGATGGCAAAGGGATTGGAATGCGAGCCGGCAAGGATCGCCGTGATTTCATCTGCCGAAATTTCCCAGGAAAGCTTTACTTCAGGGAGGGTTTTCGGCGTTTTCATCCGGCTCTCCAGATTTCGTCTGCATATTGCCTGATCGTACGGTCGGAGGAGAACCAGCCCATCCGTGCGGAATTGTTGATCGTCTTCGTGTACCAGGCCGCCTGGTTGGTCCAGATCTGGTCGACGTCGCGCTGGGCCTGGGCATAAGCGTCGAAATCGGCGGCGACCATGAACCAGTCATGCGAATAGATGCCGTCGATCAGCGCCGTGTAGCGATTACGGTCATCGGGCGAGAAGACGCCGGAACCGATGGCTGAGAGCGCCTGGGAGAGTTCGCGGGAGCCTTCGATAATGGCGCGGGGATTGTGGCCATCACTGCGGACCTTGGCGACCTCGTCGGCCCTAAGGCCGAAGATGACGATGTTATCCTCGCCGACATTGTCACGCATCTCGACATTAGCGCCGTCGAGCGTGCCAATCGTCAGCGCGCCGTTGAGGCCGAACTTCATATTGCCGGTGCCGGAGGCTTCCATACCGGCGGTCGAAATCTGCTCGGAAAGGTCGGCGGCGGGAACCATGACCTCGGCGAGCGAGACATTGTAGTTGGGCACGAAGACGACCTTCAGCAGGCCGCGCACCGACGGGTCGTTGTTGATGGTGCGGGCGACGTCGTTGATCAGTTTGATGATGAGCTTGGCGTTGTAATAGCTCGGCGCCGCTTTGCCGGCGAAGAGTTTTACGCGCGGCACCCAGTCCAGTTCCGGATGCGAGCGGATCTGGTCGTAAAGCGCGACGGCTTCGATGATGTTCAGAAGCTGGCGTTTGTATTCATGGATGCGCTTGATCTGGATGTCGAACATCGCCGAGGGATCGAGCTTCACGCCCATGCGGCTGGCGACGAGATTGGAAAGGGCCACCTTGTTGGCCCGCTTCACTGCGGCAAACTTCTGCTGGAAGCTCGGGTCCGAAGCATGGGCCTCGAGCGGGCGCAGCTTCTCGGCGTCATCGAGGAACTCATCGCCGATCGCCTCGCGGATCAGACCGGTGAGGCTGGGATTGCACTGCTGCAGCCAGCGACGCGGCGTTATACCGTTGGTCTTGTTGTTGATGCGCTCGGGGTAGAGCTTGTGCAGGTCGGCGAACACCGTGACCTTCATCAGGTCGGTGTGCAGGGCCGAGACGCCGTTGATCGAGTGCGAGCCGATGAAGGCGAGATTGCCCATTCGCACGCGGCGGTCGCCGCTTTCCTCGATCAGCGAAATCGAGCGGATTTCGCTGTCGGAGAAGTTCTTGCCCTTGCGGGCATCAAGCAGGATCTTGGCATTGATCGCGTAGACGATCTGCATGTGGCGCGGCAGCAGGCGCTCGAAGAGCGGAACCGGCCAGCTTTCCAAGGCTTCGGGCAGAAGCGTGTGGTTGGTGTAGGAAAAGGTGCGGTGGGTAATATCCCAAGCCTGGTCGAAATCCATACCGTGCACGTCGCAGAGCAGGCGCACCAGTTCGGCGACCGAGACGGCCGGATGGGTGTCGTTCAGCTGAATGGCCACCTTGTCAGGCAGCGAGGTGAAATCGTCATATTGCTGCAGGTGGCGGCGAAGAATGTCTTGCAGCGATGCAGACGAGAAGAAGAACTCCTGGCGCAGGCGCAGTTCCTGGCCGGCAGGGGTGGCGTCGGCGGGATAGAGGACGCGGGTCAGGCTTTCGGCCTTGTTGCTTTCGCGCAGCGCGCCGATGTGGTCACCGGCGTTGAAGGCATCGAGCAGGATCGGGTCGATCGGCTGCGCCGACCAGAGGCGTAGCGTGTTGACTCGTTTTCCCCGCCAGCCCACGACCGGAGTGTCGAAGGCGGCGGCGATGACGCGCTCGGCCGGCTTCCAGACGTAGCGCGGCTGGTCGTCATGGGTGGTAATGAATTCGACAGAGCCCCCGAAACCGATTTCATAGGAGCTCTCGCGGCGCTCGAATTCCCAGGGATTGCCGTGGGCGAGCCAGTTCTCGGGCAGCTCCACCTGCCAGCCGTCGGCCATCTGCTGCCGGAATAGGCCGTGGACGTAACGAATGCCGTAGCCATAAGCCGGAACATTGACCGTCGCCATGCTCTCCATGAAACAGGCGGCGAGGCGGCCGAGGCCACCATTGCCGAGCGCTGCATCCGGCTCCAGGCCGGCAATGACATTGACGTCGACGCCGAGCGAGGCCAGCGCATCGCGAACCTCTTCCATCAGGCCGAGATTGGACACGGCATCGCGCATCAGCCGGCCGATCAGGAATTCGAGCGAAAGATAATAGACGCGCTTGGCGCCGGTCGCATAGACCTCGCGTGTGGAGGCCATCCATTTGTCGATGATACGGTCGCGCACCACCAGGATCGTCGCCGTCAGCCAGTCATGCGGCTTTGCCACCTTGGCATCCTTGCCGATGCGATAGGTCAGACGTTCGATGATTTCCTCAGCGAGAATTTCCGGCCTTGAGCTGCGGGGAGCGGGAGAGGGGATAACCGGCTTGGAAACGGTATTCATGGTCAGATCTCGCCAATTTTAATTTGGTATCAGGCTGTTATGCCTGATTTAATCGATTTGTCGCCTGCGCTTGCGACAGTTTATGCATCGTTAGGAAGCACTTGCAACAAAGGATTTGGACAAACGAAAAAATTGCGAAAGCTTCATAATCAGATCGCCGAGGAGGGTTGATTTCAATCGCCTTTCCCGATCGGACGGGTGGGCTATCGATAATGAAAAGCCGCGCCGGTTTGTTCCGGCGCGGCTTTTCATTCGGTTCCTCGCCGGCATCTCAATTCGTCAGGCGCGTCATCTGTGCGGAGGCCTTCGCTCCGATCGCTTTGAACGCTGCGAGGAGGTCTTCCATTTTTTCGGCCTGGAAATAATGGGAGTCGTCGGAGGCACAATAATGCAGCAAGGCCTGTCCGCCCGCCGGCGCCATGAAGGCGATCGTATAGATCTCGATGCCCTTGGATTTGGCAGTGTCGCATGTTGCCTTGGTCAGTGTGTCATATGAACGGCCGCCGCTGCTATCGTTATTATTGTCGCCGTCGGTCATGAAGACGATGTACTTTTGGGGTATTTGGCCAGTCTTCAGCTTATGGGCGGAATCTTCGGCGTCATTCCCCGCAGCATTCTTTGCCGTCAGGGACGAATAGGCCGTGTTCATCGCGCCGCTCGAATTCGTGCCGCCATTCGCCTGAAGTGCGTTGACATAGCTCGAGACCCCAGAAGTTCCCCAGGCAAGAGTGCTGGGTGTATATTGAACGATATCGTAAGATACTGCGCCAGTGCGCACGTATTGGGCGTTGGGATCGGCGCTGTTCAGCTGGCCGAAGAGATTGCCGGCGGCGATCTTAAGCGCCTCGATCTTGGTGTAGTAATTTGTGCGGCTACCGGTGCATTTGTCGTAAACCCACTTATCATTCTTGCTGTTGTAGTGAAGGTTGCAGTCGTAGGTGTATGATTCCGTCGGAACATCCTTATTAACGGTCGCGGTATCCTCTCCCATCGATCCCGATTTATCGAGCGCCAAATACATCGAGATGGAGCCCTGAGTCTGCGAATGGCCGCCGACCGTCGTGCCGGACGTCGAAAGGTGTTGCGTGGTGAAACCGACCGCTTGCATCAGCGGATTGACCTTCAGGTCGTAGCTTGGCGAAACCGTTACCTGATAGGATGTCGAATTTCCCGACGTGTTTGTCTGCACGGTAACGCCAGTCGCGCTTTTAATGTCGACGCCGCTTTGCAGATAATTCGCCATTTGCCCGGCGACAAAATTCCGCGCAAAGGCTTCGGCCTCAGAGGTTTGGATCGTGCTATTCGCTAGCGCGGTGGCGGTGGCAAGCGCCGCCGAATCGGCCGCCTCCTGCAATTGCTGTTTGGAGAGCAGCATATCTCCGACCTGAATCGCCAAGCCGGCGGCGCCGAGAAGAACCGGCGCCAAAATCGCCGTCATAATTCCGAAATTACCGCCTCGATCGCTGAACATGCGACGCAGGCAGGGACGCAAAATGGAGGTGCTCATCATGTTCACCCAACTGGAAACCCTGTGAGGTGATTTACGCACGCTGCTTCTTTATGCAGTCCTTACGGCGTCAATAGAATTTTAACGAATTGGCTGATTTTTCCAATTTTGGGATCATTTCAGCGGAATGACGTCGACCGCCTGAACGGCGCGTTGGCCGCCATAGCTTTTCAAGACGCCGATGACGGGGACGACGTCGGAATAGTCCCGGCCATAGGCGACCACAATATGGTCCATGCCGGCGGGGATGTTGTTGGTCGGGTCGAGTTCGATCCAGCCGATCGTCTCGCCGCACCAGACCCGCACCCAGGCATGCATCGCGTCCGCTCCTTCCAGCCTTTCCTTGCCGGGGGGCGGAATGGTGCGCAGGAAGCCGGAGACGTAGCCGGCCGGAATGCCGAGGCTTCTGAGCGCCAGGATCATGACGTGGGTGAAATCCTGGCAGACGCCGCGCTTCAGCCTGAACGCTTCGAGCGGGGTCGTGTCTACTGCGGTTGCGTCGGAATCGTAGGTGAAATCCCTATTGATGCGGGCGCAGAGCGCATGGGCGATCTGCATGGCTGTCAGCTGGGGCGTGACGCAGCTTCGTGCGTAATCGCCAATCTCGCGCGTCTGCGTCAGGCGCGGGCTGTCGCCAAGAAAGTGATGCGGCGAATCCGGCGCAAGTGACCAGACGCCGGATATTTCCTCCGGCAGGTCGGCAAGCAGCGGCGAGAAATCGGCGGCGATCGGCTGGCTTTCGACCTGCACACGGGCCTGCATGCGAATGTCGAGCGTCTCATGCGGCGTCCGCAGCATGAAGGAGGTGGCGGGATGCTGAAAGAAATCGACGAAATGAGACTGCTCGTCCGGCGTCGGCGAAACGGTGATCGAGCCGGCGACCAGGCGTTGCCGGTTGCTCAGCGACAGCGGCATCAATCGCATGATATGGCGAGCGCCGGAGGCCGGCACGTCGTAGCTGTAACTCATGCGGAGCGAGAGATCGTAAAGCACTGCCATCAGCCGAGATAGGTCTGGGCGAGCAGATCAGAAAGCTGCTCCAACTCGCGTTCGAGCCGCTGGTAGACCTCTATCCCCATGCCCTCCGGCGTCATTACCGCCAGACCGGAATGAAGCCGCATCGCCTCGCGGTAGAAGGGCGACATCTGCCCATTGATCAAGGCGTTCGGCAATTGCTCGACCTCATGATGGATTTCGTTCACCTGGAAGAGGACCGAGCGCGGATTGAGGGGGTCGAGCGCCAACAGGTCGGTGACGGTCAGCCTTGCTGTATTGACGTTGTAGCGGCGGCGGTGAGTCATGACGCTGTCGCCGATCTCGAGCAGCATGTCGAGCGCGCCGTCGGGCGCTTCCGGGCCGGACATGTGGCCGAGCAGGCGCGTCATGTGCAGGCCGCGCTCGATATAGCGGCCGAGGGAGAGGAAACGCCAGCCCATGAAGCGGTACATGTTCTCGTGCACGAGGCCGGCGAAGCCCGCGAGCTTGCGCAGGAGGATCGTCATCGCATGGCTGGCGTCATCGCCGGCAGTGACGGTGGCGTGAAAGCGGCGGGCGGTTTTGGCGAGATCGTTGAGGGCGAGCCAACCATCGGGCGAGAAGCGGTCGCGGATGTTGCTGGCGGAATAGACGGCGCTGTCGATGTTGCGCAGGAGCCTCTCGGGCACGGGCTCGGCGGTATCGATATCGACGGCCGCGAGATAGGCGGAGACGTCGGCGAGCAGCGGCTGGCTCGGATCGGCGGCTTCGGCATAACGCGCATGCCAGGCGCGCAGGATCCGCAACGCCCCTTCGGCGCGTTCGATATATCGGCCGAGCCAGAACAGATTGTCGGCCGCCCGGCTCGGCAGGCTGCCCGGCATGTTGCGGGTGAAGCTGCCTTCGGCCGGCAGCAGGGTGTGGCGCTCGACCGGCTTGTCGCTGACGATCCAGACGTCGGCGGCTGCTCCGCCGGACTGCATGGCGATCGCCGAGACGTCGGCGCCGGAGCCGATGCGGGCAAAACCGCCGGGCATGATCTGCCAGCCGTTTGCCGTGCGGGCAGCGAAGACGCGCAGCGACATCGGCCGCGGCATGAGTTTGCCATTCACCCAGGCGGGCGTCGTCGACAACGTGACGACTTCCTGACCGACCAGTTTCTGACCGTCCGAATTCAGCCAGTTGGCGATGGAATCTTTGGCCGTTGCCCGCAGCGACGAGCCGAGCACGGATTCGCCGTTGTCGTCGAAGAAAGGCGCACGGGAATAGGCCGGGCCGATTACCATTTTCTCGATATTCTTGGCGACCTGCTCGCGCTCTTCCTTCTGGCCGCACCACCAGGTGGCAATCGACGGCAGTCTCAGATCCTGCCCGAGCAGATGCCGGCAGATGGTCGGCATGAAGGCGAGAAGCGCCCGGGTTTCGAGAATGCCGGTGCCGAGCGCGTTGACGATGGTGACGCTTTCGGCGCGCAGCGCTTCCACGAGACCGGGCGTGCCGATATGCGAATTCTGGTTCAGCTCCAGCGGGTCGGCAAAGGCCGAATCGAGGCGGCGCCAGAGCACGCCGATCGGCTTCAGGCCGGCGACGGTGCGGACCATGACGCGGCCCTTGACGACGGCGAGATCCTCGCCCTCGAGCAGCATGAAGCCGAGATAGCGGGCAATGTAGGCGTGTTCGTAATAGGTCTCGTTGGCAGGACCTGGCGTCAGGACGGCGATGCGGTCGTCGCCTGAATGTTTCATGTCCTGCAGCGCATCGCGGAAGGCGCCGAAGAACGAGGCGAGGCGGTGGACGGGCGTTTCGGCATAGATGTCGGAGAAGGCGCGGGTCGTCGCGACGCGGTTTTCAAGCGCGAAGCCGGCGCCGGAGGGAGCTTGGGTGCGATCTGCCAACACCCACCAATTGCCGTCAGGCCCGCGGCCGATTTCGAAGGCGCAGAAGTGCAGATAGTGGCCGGATGCCGGCCGGATGCCGGCCAGCGGGCGCTGAAATTCGGGATTGGCGGCGATCAGCGCCGGCGGCAGGAATCCTTCCTCGACCAGCCGGTTCTCGCTGTAGATATCGGCAATGATCGCCTCCAGGAGGTCGGCGCGCTGGACGAGGCCTGCCGACAGCGCCTGCCATTCGCGCTCGTCGATCAGCACCGGGATATGCGAGATCGGCCAGGCGCGTTCGCCGGCTCCCTTGCTGCCATAGGCACGGTAGAAGACGCCGGCGTCTCTGAGGTAGCGGTCGGCGCGGGCGAAACGCTCCGCGAGATCCTTTTCCGACATTGCGCCGAGATGCGAGAGGAAACGCTGCCAGACGGGGCGGACCGCGCCTTTATTGTCGACCATCTCGTCGGCGGTGCCGGGAAGCGGCGCATAGCCGAAGGCCGCATCCTTGCCGATGCTGCTCTCCGCCTCTTGCCTGCGCTCCACTGCCGGTCTCTTACCCATCAAACCCAACCTCACCCTCGGCCTCTGCCCCCGGGTCTCAAATGCCGGCAGGCCGCCTCAGATCCAGCGTCAGCGGGAATTCCGGCGAACCCGTCTCGGCGCGCGGGATGAAACCGCCCGCCGTATGCCCCCACGGCTCGAAGCGGGCCAGCCGCCTTGCTTCCGCCTCGTTGCCGTTGACCGGGAAGGTGTCATAGGTCCGGCCGCCCGGATGGGCAACATGATAGATGCAGCCGCCAATCGAACGCTTCGACCATGTATCATAAATGTCAAAAGTCAAAGGTGTGCTGATCGGCAGCACCGGATGCAAGCCCGAAGCCGGCTGCCATGCCTTGTAGCGAACGCCGGCGACCGATACGCCCGACGTGCCGGTCGGCGTCAGCGGCAGGACGCGGCCGTTGCAGGTGACGGTGTAGCGCGCGGTATTGCTGGTTTCGAAGCGTACCTGCAGGCGTTCGACGGACGAATCGACATAGCGAACCGTGCCGCCGATCGCGCCTTGCTCACCCATGACGTGCCAGGGTTCCAGCGCCTGACGCAGTTCCAGCTTCGATCCTTCATAGTCGACCTCGCCGCAGAAGGGGAAGCGGAATTCGAGTTGGGCCTTGAACCATTCAGGGCTGAGATCGAAGCCGTTTTGACGCAAGTCCGCCAGCACATCGAGGAAGTCGGCCCAGACATAATGCGGCAGCATGAAGCGGTCGTGCAGCGAGGTTCCCCAGCGCACGAACTTGCCGTCGGCCGGTTTCATCCAGAAGCGAGCGATCAGCGCACGCACCAGCAGCTGCTGGGCCAGCGACATGCGGGCATTCGGCGGCATTTCGAAACCGCGGAACTCCACCAGGCCGAGGCGGCCCGTCGGGCCATCGGGGGAGAAGAGCTTGTCGATGCAGATTTCGGCGCGATGGGTATTGCCGGTCACGTCGATCAAGAGGTTGCGGAACAGGCGGTCGACGAGCCAGGGCAAAGGCTGCTGGCCGCGGCCGGGCGCCGGGATCTGCGCCAGTGCGATTTCCAGCTCGTAGAGGCTGTCGTGGCGGGCTTCATCGATGCGCGGCGCTTGGCTGGTCGGGCCGATGAACAACCCGGAGAAGAGGTAGGAAAGCGAGGGATGGCGTTGCCAGTGCAGCACGAGGCTCTTCAGCAAATCCGGGCGGCGCAGAAAGGGGCTGTTGTTCGGATTGCTTCCGCCGACGACGACATGGTTGCCGCCGCCGGTGCCGGTATGGCGGCCGTCGATCATGAACTTGTCGGCGCCGAGACGGCTCTGGCGGGCCTCCTCGTAGATGGCAGTGGTGATGTCGACCGTTTCTTTCCATGTCGAGGACGGATGAATGTTGACCTCGATGACGCCGGGATCCGGGGCGACGCGGATGACGTTGATGCGCTCGTCTTGCGGCGGCGGATAGCCTTCGATGTGAACGGCGAGACCGAGAGCGGCGGCCGCTCGTTCGGTCGAGGCGATGAGATCGAGATAATCTTCGAGCGTTTCTGTGGGCGGCATGAAGACGCAGAGGCGGCCATCGCGCGGCTCGACGGAAATCGCGGTGCGGACGTGGCCGCCGATCTCGTTCAACGATTGAGGTGCCGCCGGTTGCTGGCCGGTGAAGGGCTGGAAGTGCGCGGCCTGTAGCGGACGCCCGCTATCCTCGGCGAAATCCGGCAGTTCCGGGCGCTGCACAAACGGATCGAGCGGGTTGATATAGGGATATTGCGAGGGCGGGATATAGGCGAGCGAATTGAGCGGCAGACGATAGCCGACCGGGCTGTCGCCCGGCACGAGGAAGATGCGGCCGCGCCGCGTCGACCATTTCTCGCTCGTCCAGGTGCGGCCGCTGGCGCGCGCGTTCCAGGCCTGAACAGGCAGGACATAACCGGTCGGGCGGGTCAGTCCGCGATTGAAGACACGGGCGATACGGCTGCGCTCCTCGGCGTCCTTGAGTTTGGAATTCGCCGGATCGACATTCTCCGGCAGGTTCGCTTCCTTGGTGAGCCATTCGGCGGGATCCTCGAAGGCCGGCGCGACATATTCCGGGGACACATCCAGCTCGCCGGCAATCGCCGTGAGCAGCCGGCCGGCATCATCCTCCGTGACCTCATAATTGCGGCCCTCGGTGGCGACGAGATTGTCATCGGACCAGATCGGCAAGCCATCTTTGCGCCAGTAGAGCGAGAAGGTCCAGCGCGGCAGGCTTTCGCCCGGATACCATTTGCCCTGGCCGTAATGCAGAAAGCCGTTCGGGGCGAAGCGGGTGCGAAGCCGGCGGATGAGCGCGTCCGCCTTTTCGCGCTTGGTCGGGCCGACGGCCTCGGTGTTCCATTCGGCGGATTGAAAATCGTCGATCGAAACGAAGGTCGGCTCGCCGCCCATGGTGAGGCGCACATCCTCGGTTTCGAGGATACGATCGACTTTCTCGCCGAGTTCGTTGAGTTCGTTCCAGCTGTCATCGGAGAAGGGCTTGGTGATGCGCGGATGCTCGGCAACGCGCGAGACCTTCATATCGAAGGCGAATTCGGTTTCGGCCTCGCCGAAATAGCCGCCGGAAATGGGGGCAGCGTTGCGGTAATGCGGCGTCGCTGCAAGCGGGATATGGCTTTCGCCGGTCAGGAGGCCGGAGGTCGGATCGAGGCCGACCCAGCCGGCACCCGGCAGATAGACCTCGGCCCAGGCATGCAGGTCGGTAAAATCGACTTCGGTCCCGGAGGGGCCATCGAGCGCCTTCAGGTCAGGCGTCAGCTGAATGAGGTAGCCGGAGACGAAGCGCGCGGCAAGGCCGAGATGGCGCAGGATCTGGACGAGCAGCCAGCTGGTGTCGCGACAGGAGCCTTTGGCGTTTTCCAACGTCTCTTCCGGCGTCTGCACACCGGCTTCCATGCGGATGACATAGCCGATCTGCCGCTGCAGGCGGGCGTTCAAACCGACGACCATATCGATCGTCGGCTGGCCCGGCGACCAATCGAGCGTCGGCAGCAGTGCCTTGAGACGCGGGCCGGCGGGCTCCGGCGTCATGTAGATCGACAGATCCTCACGGATGGTTTCAGGATAGTCGAACGGCCACTTTGTCGCCTCCTCCTCTACGAAGAAATCGAAGGGATTGTAGACCGTCATGTCGGCGACCAGGTCGACCTCGATCTTGAACTCGGTCACGGGATCGGGGAAGACGTAGCGGGCGAGGTAATTGCCGTAGGGGTCCTGCTGGAGGTTGACGAAGTGGTTGGAGGGCGTGACCTTCAACGAGTGGCTGAGCACCCGCGTCTTCGAATGCGAGGCCGGTTTCAACCGGATGATCTGTGGGCCGAGGCGGACCGGTTTGTCGTAGGTATAATGCGTCAGATGATAGATGCTGGCTTTGATCGACATATTTCTCTTTTTATCCGGCGCGCATCATTGTGCGGCTTGCTGTTCCCGAAGTCAGTGTGTGCAATGCAGCGAAAGAAAGCAAGGGCCGAACGTCGAGGACCCGGCGGCTTTTACGCCGCTTTGGCGAAGGTGACCGCCGCCTTCAGACCCTTGCCGCCCGCGCCCGGTTCCAGCGTCAGGGCGGCGTTGAAAAGATTGGCGATTTCTTCGACGATCGGCAGGCCGAGGCCGGCGCCGGGCGCGCCGGAATCATTGCCGCGCGAAAAGCGCCTGCGGACCGCCTCCAGCTTCTCGCTGGGAATACCGGGACCATTGTCCTCGACTTCGAGGCGAACCGTGTCGGCGGCTGCGATGATGCGGACGGTGACCTCAGCCCCCTTGCCGGCATAGGCGATGGCGTTGCCGGCGAGATTGCGCAGCATCTCGCCGATCAGCAGCGGCTCGGCGCGGATCATGGCCGGGCTTTCGCCCTCGAAGCCGAGATCGATACCGGCGACGGCGGCCGTCGGGATCTGCTCGCCGGTGATTTCCTGAGCGATTGCCGCAAGGTCGATGGCGGAGGCGGTCAGCGCCTCCTTGGCCGTGGCGGCATCGATCTTCGCCATCAGGAGAAGCTGAGCAAGGATGCGCTCGGCATGCGCCACGGCCTGGTCTCCCTTCAGCGCCGCCGCCTGGGCTTCATCAAGCGCGCCGGCGCGGGCGGAAAGGGCGAGCTGGGTGCGGATGATCGCTAAGGGCGTGCGCAACTGATGGCTGGCGTTGCCGGTGAAATTGCGCAGCGCATCGAGGGCCGACTGCAGGCGGACCATGAAAGAGTTCACCGTATCTACCAGCGGCTCGACCTCGCTCGGCACGGTTTGTTCGATCGGATGCAGATCGCCAGGGCTGCGTTCGCCGATAGCGTCGCCGAGCTTGTAGAGCGGGCGGAGCGCCACCGTGACCGATATCCAGACGATCACCGCCGCGCCCAGGATCATGAAGGCGAGACGCAGCGCCGAACGTACGAGAATCGCCTGCGTCAATTGCCGACGGGCGATGGTGGTTTCGGCGACCGTCACAACGAAGGGCACGGAGCGGATGCCCGTCGAGGCCGAGCGCTCGAGAGTGGCGATGCGGATCGGTTCGCCGCGGAAGCTGTCGTCGGCAAAGGCCGCGGCATTGCCGGGCGTTTTCTTCAGGACCGGCAGGGATTGATAGCCGGTGATGAATTGACCCGGAGGGCCGTCAACACGGTAGAAGACCCGGTCCTGCGCCGCCGAGGTCAGCATTTCAAGAGCGACATAGGGAATGTCGACCTGCAATGTCCCGTCTTCGGCGACGACGACGCGTTCGGCAATTGCCAGAGCAGAGCCGGCGAGCACGCGGTCGGAGACGATATTCGACGTCTGGACCGCTTCGCGATAGGTATCGGCGAGCGCCAGCGTGCCGATGACGGCGGTCGAGATCAGCAGCCAGAAGAGCAGCCGGCGCCTGAGGGAGTAGGCGGCTTTCATGAGGCCCCGGGCAGCTTGTCGAGATAGTATCCGATGCCGCGGGCAGTCTTGACCGTCAGGCCGTGCGGCGAGAGGCGTTTCCTCAGCCGGCTGACATATTGCTCGATGGCGTTTGCGGAAATATCGTCGTCGAAGGCCGTCAGCGACTGGATGATCGCCTCCTTGGCCACGACCTTGCCGGCCCGCATGAAGAGGATTTCGAGCAAGCCGAGTTCGCGGGCGGGAATATCAAGCGGGGTATCGCCTGATGAAAAGGTGCGGGAATTGAGGTCGAAGGAAATGCCGCCGAAACCGACGGTCGCCGAACGCAGCCCGGCCTGGCGGCGCAGCAGCACGCGTACGCGGGCCTCGAATTCGGTAATATCGAACGGTTTGATCAGATAATCGTCGGCGCCGAGATCGAGACCCTTCACCCGTTCTTCCGGCGTGCCCCGCGCCGTCAGGATCAGGACGGCTGCTTGGTTCTGCCGGGCGCGCATGGCGCGCAGCACGTCGAGCCCGTCCATCTCGGGCAGGTTGAGGTCGAGAATGACAAGATCGAAATTTTCCGCGGCGATAACCGCATTTGCGGATGCGCCGTCATGCACGACGTCGACGGCATGGCCCGTGCCGCGCAAAATCGCCGACAGGCCGTCGGCCAACGCGATATTATCTTCTGTGAGCAGGATGCGCACGGATGTTCCCTCTGTTTTCAAAGGAGATTACAGAGGTGGCTGAGCGATGTCATAGCGATTTTCAAAATTCGGTGAATGGCGGGGGACGGGATTTCAGCTCCCGGTCCTCTCGACCCGTTCACGTTCCGTCATTGCGATCGCCAACAATTTCCGAAAGCGGGGATCCTCGCGGATGTTGTCGAGGTCGGAATCATTGTCGAACCATTTGATATGATAGACGGAGCTGTGCGGCAGCAGCTTCTCGAGCAGGTCGATTGCTCGGTCGGTATCGCCGAGGACGGAATAGACGCAGGCAAGATTGTACTGGGCGACAATGTCGTCGGGATCGATGGCGATCGCCCGGGCGGCCCAGTCGCGCGCCCGCTTCGCATCGCCGAGATGGGCAAGCGCCAGCGCGCCGCGATGGGCCGGGCCGGAGTTTTCGGGATTGAGATTCAGCGCACGTTCGGCGCGCAGCAGGCCGAGTCGTGCCCAGTTTTCCGTATCCACCGGACGGCCGAGGGAGCGGTAGGCCGACATCAGATGGATCGGCGAGACGTAGTCGTCAGGGCGGATTTCGGCGGCGCGGGTGAAATATTGAACGGATTTGGCAAAGTTGCCGCGCATGAAGAAGAACCGGGCGTAATGAAAATTCGCCTCGAAAAGGTTCGGGTCGAGCGTGAGGGCACGTTCGAAGGCAGCCGCCGCACGATCATCGAGACCGCTCTGATGCAGGGCCAAGCCATGCGAGGCGTGGGCCTCGGGAAGATCGGGGTCGAGCTGAAGGGCCCGTGCGCTCATATCGAGAATGCGCCTCAGCGGCACATCGTCGGGCGCCCAGTCGCGGATCGCAGCGTCGCAATCGGCGATGCCGGCATAGGCCCGGGCATAATCGGGGTCAAGTTCTACCGCCTTGCAGAACATGCGCCTTGCGAGCTCGAGATAGGATTTTGTCCAGGTGTGGGAGAGCTGGCGACCCCTGAGATAATAGGTATAAGCCTCGACATTGGCCGTCGGTTCGTTGGCGATTGCCTTCTTCTCCTCCGGCAGCAGGCGCACCTTCAGCTGACTGACGATCGCCTGTGTGATCTCGTCCTGGATGGCAAAGATGTCGGTAAGGTCGCGGTCGTAACGTTCGGCCCAGAGATGGTCGCCATTGGCAGTGTCGATCAGCTGGCCGGAGATGCGTACGCGCTTGTCGAAGATCCGTACGCTTCCTTCGAGCACATAGCGCACACCGAGTTCCTGGGCGAGGCGCTTCAACTTCACCGATATGCCCTTGTAGGTAAAGATGGTGTTGCGCGGCACGACGTGCAGGCTCGAGATCTTAGAAAGATCGGTGATGATGTCTTCGGTGATGCCATCGGAAAAATAATCCTGATCGGCGTCACCGCTCATATTTGTGAAGGGCAGCACGGCAATGAAGCAGGTATTGCGGTTCTCAGCCACCAGCCTGGTGGAGGAGGGCGGCGCCAAGGTGACGGTGTAGACCTGAACGGGCTGCCTGATATTCTTCAGCATGTGCTCGCCGATGAACTCGAAGCCGAGATTGAGGCGCGAGCCGACCTGGTCGCGCACGGAGGCCGACACGGCGATGCCGCCCGGTGCTGCGATACGCTCAAGCCTTGCGGCAAGATTGACGCCGTCGCCGAATATGTCGCCGTTCTCGACCACGACATCGCCGAGATTGATGCCGATGCGGAATTCAACGCGCTCGTCCTTCGGCACGTTCTCGTTGCGGGCCGACATGCTGCGCTGTATTTCGGCAGCGCAGGCGACGGCATTCACCACGCTCTGGAATTCGGCAAGGATGCCATCGCCGGTGAGTTTGACGATCCGGCCCTTGTAGTCGGAAATCCGAACGTCAATCAGCTCGCAGCGATGGCGGTTCAGCGCCTGCAAGGTGCCTGACTCATCCATGCCCATCAGTCGGCTGTAGCCGACGACATCCGCAGCGAGAATAGCGCTCAGTCGTCGTTCCATGACCCCTCCCATGGATCTTCCCAGGATAGTCTAGCTTTTTCTAGAGTTTTTGTCGCGTAGAGTCGTCCCCGAAAACAAGTTCGGGCGGCTTCGACGTTTTGACGCGGCAGCGCGACCATATATCGTCGCGGTTCTTCATCAATACTCTAAAGGGGTGAAGCATAGAACTGATCGCTAATCCTTTGTGGTGAAGAGGCCGTTCCCGTTGAGGAAAGCGACATTATTGTCCGGATCGATGTTTCCCGGTCGGCAGCTTCGATCCAGCGCCCTTGCTCCTCTCTGTTCGCTCAGGCATTGTTGCTGCATGAGGAGAATTTGCATTTTGCTGCTGGCGTTCTGGCCGGGTTGCGTCCTGGCGGACCAAGCCTTCTTTCCGGCGAAGTCGGGCGATGCCGCCGCACCGGTGCTGACGGTCTATTCCTCGCTCGACGAGCCGTTGGCGCAGCCGATGATCCGGGGTTTCCAGGAGGCCAATCCTGACGTCGCGGTCAAATACGAGGACATGCTGACCGGCGAAATCTACGACCGAATTGTCGGGGAGACGGATGCCGGCAAGAAGACGGCGGATTTTGCCTTTTCCTCGGCGATGGACCTGCAGGTGAAGCTTTCCAACGACGGCTATGCGCAGGTCAGCAATCTGCCGATGAGTGCGGCCTGGCCGAAATGGGCGAACTGGCGCAACACCGCCTATGCGCTGACCTTCGAGCCGGCGGTATTCGTCTATCACAAGCCGAGCTTTGCGCACGAGCCGGTGCCGAGCTCGCGGGCGGAATTCGTGGACTATCTGAAGCGCAAGGGCAATGCGGTCTATGGCCGGATCAGCACCTACGATATCGAGCGATCGGGCGTCGGCTTTCTTTTCATGGCGCGCGACCAGGAGCAATTCGGCGACATCTGGTCGGTGATCGGCGCGATGGGCGCGGCCGGCGTCAAGCTCTACTCGACGAGCTCGGCGATCCTCGAACGCGTCGCCGACGGGCGCTTCGTGCTCGGCTATAATATTCTCGGTTCCTACGCCGCCGACTGGGCTTCGCGGCACCCCGATGTCGGCATCGTGCTGCCGAAGGACTATACGGTGGTGATGTCGCGCATCGGGCTGGTGCCGCAGGCTGCAGCCGAGCCGGAGCTCGGCCGCCGCTACCTTGCCTTTTTTATGTCGAAGGAGGGCCAGACGATCATGGCGCGCGAGCTGCAGATCCCGGCAGTCAGCCCGGAGGTGGCGGGGGAGAACACTGCCAATACGCTGCAGGAACTGCTCGGCGCCCAACTTCGGCCGGTGCCGGTCAGTCCCGGGCTGATGGTCTATCTCGATCAGGTAAAGCGTGCGCGGCTGATCGCGCACTGGAACGAGGTTCTGCGGGCACAGTGAAGAAGGCCAGCTTTTGGCCCGTTCATGACCTCAATATCTGTTACACCTCGGCGGGCTGCTGGCCCAATTACGGCAAAAAAGCGGCTTCTCCTTCTGGATATCTGGCCGATGTCAGCTAGATGACAGGTTGTTGTGGTGGCTTTGGCTACTTCTTCTCCGTGGAGGCGGAGAATTGAAGTTTGGGAGGCATTCCGCTCGTCATTCAGGACAACTGCGTCCGCTGGCCGGCCACCCCTTCCGATTCACTCGAGAATAACAGGCGGTTCGCTCAACCGCCCACGGAGGACACATCGTGAAGCATACGTTCATCGCAACCATTCTTGCAGCCGCCATCGCGCTGCCGGCCTATGCTGCCGACTACACCATCATCGCGCCGGCCGCTCCCGGCGGCGGCTGGGACCAGACGGCCCGTTCCCTGCAGGCTGCGCTGCAGCAGGAGAAGATCGCCGGCAACGTACAGGTCCAGAACGTCCCCGGCGCTGGCGGTACCATCGGCCTTGCGCAGTTTGCCAGCCAGGCTGCCGGCAATCCGAATTCGCTGATCGTCGGCGGCTATGTCATGGTCGGCGCCATCCTCACCAACAAGTCGCCGGTGACACTTAAGGACGTGACGCCGATCGCCCGTCTGACCGGCGAATATGAAGCCATCGTCGTTCCTGCCTCGTCCGATATCAAGACGATGGCCGATCTGGTCGCGGCGCTGAAGAAGGATCCGGGTTCGGTTTCCTGGGGCGGCGGCTCGGCCGGCGGCACCGACCACATCACCGCTGGCCTGATCGCCAAGGCTTCCGGCGTCGACCCGACGAAGATCAACTATGTCGCCTTCTCCGGCGGCGGTGAAGCGCTCGCAGCCATTCTCGGCAACCAGGTCACAGCAGGCGTTTCGAGCTACAGCGAGTTCGAATCGCAGGTGAAGGCAGGCATGCTGCGTCTCCTCGCCGTCTCCAGCGACAAGCGTATCGACGGCGTCGACGCCCCGACGCTGAAGGAGGCCGGCACCGACGTCAGCATCCAGAACTGGCGCATGGTCGCCGCAGCCCCTGGCCTGTCGGACGACGAAGTTGCCAAGATCACCGCCGATTTCGAGAAGCTGCACAGCTCTGCCACCTGGCAGGAAACGCTGAAGACCAAGGGCTGGGCCGACACCTATCTGTCCGGCGACGCCTTCAAGGCGCAGCTCGAAAAGGACGTCTCCGCCACAGAGGGCATTCTTAAAGAGATCGGACTTGTTCAATGAGCGAGGATAAGACCTCCTCGGCAACCGAGCGCCGCCCTGATCGGGCGGCGTTCATCATTGCCGTTTTCCTCTTCGCCATCGCCGGTGTGATGGCCTGGGATGCAACGCATCTGAAAACGATCGCACAGTACGCCCGCATCGGTCCGGCGACGGTGCCTGAGGTTGTGGCGTTCGGGCTCTTCTGTCTTGGCGTCTGGACTGCCGCCGAAGCTTGGCGCGGCGAGTTTCCGGAACGAGAAAAGCAAGAAGTGGCACCCGTCATCTGGATCGTCGCGGGTCTTGCCTGCCAGATGCTGCTTCTGCGCGTTGCCGGCTTCTCGATTGCGACCGGTATTCTGTTTGCACTGACCGCACGCGGCTTCGGCAAACGCAAGCTCTGGATCTCGCTGCCGATCGGCATCGTTTTCAGCTTCATCGTCTGGGCGATCTTCTCGCAGCTCCTGCAGCTGACGCTGCCGGCCGGCCCGCTCGAACATCTGTTCTTCTGACAGCGCGGGACGCGCTGTCAGCTCTTTTGATTTTTCGCGGCGACCGATTGCGAAGGCACGGACGGGAACGCCGCCTGGGACACCAAGATGAGCACATTCGAATTCCTATGGCAGGGTATCCTGGTTGCGATGCAGCCGATGAACCTGGTTTATGCGCTGGTCGGCGTGACGCTCGGCACGGCCGTCGGCGTGTTGCCCGGCATTGGCCCGGCGCTCACTGTGGCGCTGCTGCTGCCGGCCACCTACAAGCTCGATCCGGGCGGCTCGCTGATCATGTTCGCCGGCATCTATTACGGCGGCATGTATGGCGGTTCGACGACGTCGATCCTGCTCAACACGCCGGGTGAAAGCGCATCGATCGTCACCGCGCTCGAAGGCAACAAGATGGCGCGGGCCGGGCGCGGCGGACCCGCATTGGCGACGGCAGCGATCGGCTCCTTCGTCGCCGGCCTCATCGCCACGCTCGGGCTCGCCTTCATCGCGCCCTACATCGTCAAGCTGGCGCTGGTCTTTGGGCCGCGCGAATATTTCGCGCTGATGGTGCTCGCCTTCGTCACCGTCTCCTCGGCCTTCGGAGATTCGGCGCTTCGAGGCCTGACCGCGCTGTTCATCGGTTTCGCGCTCGCGATGGTCGGCATCGACCAGCAGACGGGGCAGGCCAGGCTTTCCTTCGGCATCCCCGACCTGCTCGACGGCGTCGAAGTGACGACGCTTGCGGTGGCGATGTTCGCGATCGGCGAGACGCTCTATATAGCAGCGCAGGGCAACCGGGTCGCGGAGCAGGTGGAGGCGGTCAAGGGTTCGCTCTGGATGAATGCACAGGACTGGTCGCGCTCCTGGAAGCCCTGGCTTCGCGGCACGCTGATCGGTTTCCCGATCGGCGCGATGCCGGCGGGCGGCGCTGAAATCGGTACCTTCCTGTCCTACTCGACCGAAAAGCGGCTGGCGAAGAACCCGGAAGAATTCGGCCATGGCGCGATCGAAGGCGTGGCCGGACCGGAGGCGGCGAATAATGCGTCAGCCGCCGGCACGCTGGTGCCTCTCCTGACCCTAGGCCTGCCGACGACGGCGACGGCGGCGATCATGCTCGCCGGCTTCCAGCAATACGGGCTGCAGCCGGGGCCGCTCCTGTTTGCCACCAATCCGCAGCTCGTCTGGGGACTGATCGCCAGCCTGCTCATCGCCAATGCAATGCTGCTCGTCCTCAACCTGCCGATGATCGGGCTCTGGGTGCGGCTGCTGACCATTCCGAAGCCATGGCTCTATGCCGGCATCCTGCTGTTTGCGACGCTCGGAACCATCGGCGCCAACCCTTCCGTGTTCGAGCTCGGCATGCTGCTCGCCTTCGGCCTGCTCGGTTATGTGATGCGGCTCTTCGGCTATCCGATCGCGCCTGCCGTCGTCGGCCTCATCCTCGGGCCGCTGGCCGAGCAGCAGCTGCGCCGCGCGCTGGCGATCAGCCAGGGCGACGTGACGACGCTGGTGACGTCACCGATCGCGGCAGGCCTTCTCATCGTTGCGGCGGCTGCCTTCCTGATCCCGCTGATCCTGCGCATCCGCGGTCGGGGCCAGGTGCTGTCGCAGCTGGCGGCAAACGAAGACTAGAAGAAAAAGACAACCTTACCCCTGCCTGGAGGCCGGCCATGGTACCATGCGCCGGCCTCTTCTTTTTGCATGGCTGCGGTGATTTTCCGTGCATTGTAGATGTGACAGCGCACCGCCATCTATGAGTGGTCAATCATAAAGCAAGAGGAACAGGACAATGTCCGCCATCCGCAATTCAGTCCACGCCGGCTTCCTGGGCCGTGCATTTGCTGCGCTGAGCGCCGCCAACGCCGTCAGCGCCGCTGTCGAAGCCGGCCGTCGTCCGCGCGCCCGCGACCTCAAGGAGCTTGGCATTGATCCGGCTTCGTTCGCTCAGGTCATCCGCTAAGCGCTCAAGGCATGCAGGAATGAAACAGCCCGCAACCGGATGGTCGCGGGCTTTATTTATGTCGGAGTAGCCGCAACGCTGAGGCGCGTTGCGACCCGTAATTGTCTGCCACGTCAGACGTGCAGTTCCTCCCGCCGGCCGGCGTGATCTTCTGCCCGCTCGCGCCTGTTGTAGCGAATGGACGACCAGAGCGACAGGCCGATCAGTGCCGCGCCGCCGAGACCGGTGATCACTTCGGGAATATGCACCAAGGTTTGCGCATACATGATCACTGCGAGGATTAGGATGGCGTAGAAGGCGCCATGTTCGAGGTAGCGGTATTCGGCAAGCGTACCCTTCTCGACCAGCATGATGGTCATCGAGCGCACATACATGGCGCCGATGCCGAGGCCGATTGCGATGACGAAGAGGTTCTGCGTCAAGGCGAAGGCGCCGATGACGCCGTCGAAGGAGAAGCTGGCATCCAGTACCTCCAGATAGATGAAGGCGCCGAGGCCGCCCTTGGCGGCAGCGCTCATCGTCTGCTGCGACGCATCGAGCAGTTCGCCGACGACCTCGACGGCTAGGAAGGTGAGCAGGCCGTAGATGGCGCAATGGACGAAGATGCTGGCTTCCTCGCCGCCGATCAGCCAGGAGAAGACAAGCATCAGCGCCAGCACGAAAGCGATCTCGATGCCCCTGATTGTGGCCGAGCGCGCCATCACCTTTTCAAGGCCGCGAAGCCAATGGATCGTCTTCTCATGGTCGAAGAAATAGCTGAGGCCGACCATCATCAGGAAGGTGCCGCCGAAGGCTGCGATCGGCAGATGCGCATCGTTCATGATGCGAGCATATTCCTCGGGCTCGCGGGCGGCGAGCACCAGAGCGTCCCAGGGGCCGATCCGTGCCGCGATCGCGACGATCGCCAACGGAAAGACGATGCGCATTCCGAAGACGGCAATGATGATGCCCCAGGTGAGGAATCGTTTCTGCCAGACCGGCGTCATCTCCTTCAGCTTGTTGGCATTGACGATGGCATTATCGAAGGAGAGCGAGATCTCCAGCACCGCAAGCACGGTGCAGATGAAGAAGACGGTCGCCATGCCGCCGGTCGTGCCGGTCGTCTGCCAACCAAGCACGGCGCCGAGAACAAGGCCGAGAGCCGTGACGATGAACGCCCAGCGGAAATAGCCGAGCGAGGATTTAGTGGTCTGGGGCTGGTTCATGGCCGCACCTCGCGGCCGCACAGCTTGTTGGAGAGGGTGGAGATTTTGTCAAAACGCCGCATGCCACAACGGGCATGCTGACGAGGCATGGTGAGCTTTTTCATCGATGAAAAATCCGCCGGCTGAGTTGCAGGCGGTACCGACATCACGAGAGCGCCGTAAAAACTCTCGCCAGAGGGGCCCGGCACCAATGTTTCCCGTAGCCGATGTCTGGAAGGCTGCGGGATGGGCCTTAGGTAATCTACTTCCCAAACCAGTCAAGGCCAAACGCCCCACGGAAAACCGCATAATTTCGGGAACCATCCGCGCCTCCCCTCGTTAAACCCTGGTTGAGCTGAAAAGGACGCCGATGATGCACACTTCGACCCATATTCCCGACAAACGCACAGAGGCATCCGACCGCATGAAGCGGGCAAAGCCGAACCGCATGCAGAAGGCACAGGTGCTGCCGCCGCATCACGTCGATCTGACGCTGACGCCCGGCGTCTATCACGACATTCACGTGCCGGCACATGTGAGCGGTGCGGACCTCTCCAAAGGAGGCCCCGACATCAAAGCTCATACGAGAACGAAGAAATAGCGGCTCCGAGGGCTTTTCGGCGCGCTGACAGTTGATTTGAAACACAGGGTGAGAAGCACATGACAATGAACTTTGTGCCCCGGGATATTGTTATCCGGCACGAAAATGAATGGCAGGCCATCCGCGAGGGGGCGGACAACCGCATCGAGATCGGTAAACGCAAACAGCCGATCGGTTCCCCCATCAGCGGCGCCGCATCGGCCGGAAAAAACGAGTCTTCAGCTCAACGTCCGGACTAGGCGAAAGACAAACCTCTGGAGATAGGCGCCCGGCGATGCCGGGCGTTTTGTCGTCTAGCGCATCGGCCCGCGTCAAAGATAACGGCCCTCGCCAACCTTTCGGAAAGGATTGGGCAGCGATAATCCCGGCCTCACGGGATTCGGAAAGATGGCCAAGACAGCGACACGCGGCCGCCGCAAGGCGCCGGCGAGAGGAAAGAGCAGAGCACGCAGCAGTGGCGGATTGCTGCCCTGGGCGGTGATCGCCATTGCCGCGGTCGGCGGCATCGTGGCTCACGACAATTGGAAGAGCCTTCAGCCGCTGCTTGAACGGCAGTCGACGCCGATCGTACGCGAAATGGCGGAGCCGAGACCTGTCGCCAGGAAGGATGTGCCGCCGAAGCAGGTGGCGCTTGCCGCACCGACGCCGAGAGCCGCGCCGACGACGCTACAGGCGCCGCCGCTGCCGCCGGCCGCAATCCCGACGCCGGCCATCCAGCCGATCAAGGCGGTGCCGGCCCCGGCCTCTCCCGGAGCTCAGCAGACGGCGACGGGCGCCTTCGGCTATTGCGGGCAGGGCGCGCACATCAATTGCGTCGGCGACGGCGGCGTTTTCTGGTACAAGGGCGAAAAGATCGTCATTGCCGATATGGCAAGCCCGGTGGCCGACCAGGCGCGCTGCGATGACGAACGCAGGGTGGCCTTTGCCGCGAAGCTGCGCCTGCTGGCGCTTCTGAACGCCGGCCCGTTCACCATCGATGCGGCCGGAAAGACGGAGTCCCCAGGCGCGCCGCGGATCGTCTCGCGCGACGGACGCTCTTTTGGCGCACAGCTGATCAAGGAAGGGCTGGCGCGCAAGCCGGGGGCTGCCGGCGGCGCGTGGTGTGCCGCCTGACGGCAGCTATTTTCCCTTTTTCACCAGCTTGCCGCCGGTACGGAAGCTGCCGGTGAAGGAGGAGTCCTTGCTTTCGGCGGTACATTCGATCGCGATCGGCTTGCCGGCGTAGGGATTGCCGAAGGTGCAGAAACCGGCGACCTTGACCTGGCCGGTCATCTTGTTGCCGACGCCCGTCGTGACGAGGCTCAGCGGCAGGCGAGCATTGCCGTTGGAGGCCGGCTTGATGCCGCTGCCATCGCCCTGGAAACCGAGCGCCTTTCCATCTGAAGTGAAGATGAAGGTCACCGAGCCGTTGGCCAGGGTGACGCTGGCAAGCTCGTTTTTGCAGCCCTTCGTGGCGTCGAACTTGGCGACAACCAGTTTGGCGCATTTGCCGGAAAGCGTAATGACGCCGGGGGCGCCGGGAAATGTCTCTGGCGGGGAGGCGGGCGCAGCAGCGGCTGGCAAGGCGAGGACCGCGGCAACAAGGCCGGCGGCGACAAGCGCGGATAATTTCATTTCGATCTCAAATCCCATGTCCTGGCGAGGCGAATCACCGCTTCATCCTAGCATGGCTCTGTGTCCGGATTTGGTTCCGCTACCGCTGCAGCACAAAGATAGTACTGGCGGCCGGCCGTGCTTAGAGCATCCTTTTGCGTCCGATAGGACGCACGGCTCTATAATGGCGGCGCTGGTCGAGCGCCTGCCGCTTTGGATGCACGTCTGCTCAAGGGGAATGGGCCCAGGCAGGGAAGTCCAGGCCCATTCTTTCCCGATCGGAGGTCAGTCGGATCAGGAATGAATAGCTGCCGGTCGGACCGGCAGCCTTGATTAGAACGCGCGCTGCAGGCGGAAGTAGCCCGAGGTCACGTCGTCGGCATTGTCCGGATCGAGGTACTGAACAGAAACCTTTGCCGAGAAGTTGTCGACGATCTGGTAATCGATCGTGACGCCGGCCTTCCAGGCGCTGACGTCGTCGTTGAACTCGCCGGCGGTGACGCCGTAGTTGTCGTAATACTGAACAGCCGGGGTGATCTTCAGCTTGTCAGTCGCCTTGATGGCGTATTCGGCAGCGATCGCCCATTCAGCCTTGTTGTAGTAGGCGTTCGGGTTGGATGCGTAGACAACTGCGAGGCCGAGCGTGCCCGGACCAACAGCAACCGTACCCATGGCGCGGACGGCGCCTTCTTCGTTGTCGGTGTCGTAACCGGCAGTGATCTGGTAGCTGAAGATACCGGCCTTGCCGCCGAGACCGACTGCAACGCCGACGTTGTTAGCGGTTTCGCCGTTGTAGAACGGGCTGTCTTCCAGCTCGTCGACGCTGATGCCGGCGTAGAAGGCGTCGGTTTCGTACTGATAGCGGAGCGAGTTGTGCAGCGTGACCGGAGAGCCGATATCGTCGGTTTCGCCGGAGAGGCCGTCGTCCCACCAGCTGTAGAACAGACCAGCGCGGAAGCCGGCGATGTCGATGTAAGCGGAGTCGAGCTGGGCCTTCTGGGCCGAAGCGTTGTCAGCGTTGAACTGCATGACGATGACGCCGGTCAGCGGACCATATTCGGTGTCGCTCTTGGCCGTGAATTGAACCTGGCCTCGCGTACGGGCGTCCCAATCCGAGTCGTTGGCGACAGAACCGCCGCCGCCGGCGCCGATCGAGCTGGCGTTCGGAGCAACGTCCACCTGGAAACGGATGTAACCGTTGATCTTCAGGCAGGTTTCGGTGCCCGGGATAAAGAAGTAGCCGGTGCCGTAAGCGTCGCAGACGCGGACGTATTCAACCGGTTCCGGCTCGGCAGCAACGATAGCGTCGGCGGCCTGAGCGCCGGATACTGCTGCGAGGGCAGCAGCGGAGCCGAGAAGAAGGCTCTTGATGTTCATGAAATAACCTCCAGTTCAGATGCAGAAGGATGAAGACCGTTGCCATCGGCAGTCCCTACATGTCTTCACCCCGTGTGATCGAAGCGGCACCTTTTTGGCAAGGTGTCTGCCTCGCCGCGGAAGTTACATAGGGGTTGTTGCGCTGCAATGTGATTATCGATCATGACAACAGGCTTCACAGCTATGTTGCTGAAATAACACGCTTTTTGTCACAAACTCGTCATCTGTTTGTCACAAAAATCATACTTTTGGATTGCGAACAACGAGTGGCTGAGCACTCAGCAATTGTATGCAATTATTGCTCGAATGAGCGCGTCCTCATATGAGGGCGCGCCGCGGCCGCCATCTGCATGCAGCCCTGTGGGGCAAGGACAGTGGTCAACCATCCATGCTCTGCAAATCACTCCAGAATAGCTTCCTTGCGCGCCACATTGCCGCTCACGTCGATGTCGCTGCCCAACATCGCGCTGCCGGACAGATCAACGCCGTAGTCCAGGAGGTTCTGCCGTGTCAGATGGAGTATTACCCGGCCAGCCTGCTCGACCGGCCTTCCTCGCAGGTGAGATACGACATATTCGGCAGTGACGGGGTAGCGTCCCTGGGGAAGGCTGACACCTTTTGCCAGCGAAATCTTGTCGTTGGACACGACGAGAGTTTTGCGTCGTTTAATGACCTGCGCCACGGTGAGAACTCCTATTGGCAGGTCTATCGAACCTGCGGGCCACTATGCAAAAAAGGCCTCTCGATTTCTCGAAAGGCCTTTGCTTTTCAGCGAATTAGGATGGTGGGCGTGACAGGGATTGAACCTGTGACCCCTACGATGTCAACGTAGTGCTCTCCCGCTGAGCTACACGCCCATCCGATGGCGGCGCATAGATCACAAAACCTTTGGAGCCGTCAATAGGCTTTTTTCAGTTTTGTGACGCGCCGCCCGACAAGCCTTACGCGGCAAGCATTTTATTGACCTCATCGACGAGATCGCGCAGGTGGAAAGGCTTGGAAAGGACCTTGGCATCCTTCGGCGCCTTCGAATCGGGGTTCAGCGCCACGGCGGCAAATCCGGTGATGAACATCACCTTCAGGTCGGGGTCGAGTTCGGTGGCGCGGCGAGCCAGCTCGATGCCATCCATTTCGGGCATGACGATATCGGTCAGGAGCAGAGAGAACGGCTCCTCGCGCAGGCGGTCATAGGCGCTGGCGCCGTTGTCGTAAGAAAGGACCTTGTAGCCGGCCTTTTCCAGCGCTTTCACCAGGAAACGGCGCATGTCATTGTCGTCTTCGGCGAGAAGTATCTTCTGAGTCATCAATCCAGACCGCTAATCAATAGGTTTTGGGTGGGCTGCCAGCCGTTTACACTAGTCTTTGTCCGGTAAACAACCGGTGAATTGCCTATGCGCGACCGCCATCCCTCCTACATAGTATGGACTTGCGGCCGGGCAACTGGCAACATGGGCGAAGCAGTCAGTTCATGACATGGTAAAGAGGGCCAGAAGTGCCGGAAATCCGCGAATACGAGCTTTTTGAGGTTCATGAGCCCGTGTCGCAGACCATCCCTTTCGTCTACAACTCCCCCCATAGTGGCCGCGTTTATCCACCGGAATTCATCGCGCAGTCGAGGCTGGAAGGCATAGCGATCCGCCGTTCCGAGGACCATTACGTCGACGAGCTGTTCGGCTCGGCCGTCGAACTCGGCGCGCCACTGCTCGCCGCCAATTTTCCGCGGGCCTATCTCGACGTCAATCGTGAGCCCTACGAGCTTGATCCAAGGATGTTCGACGGGCTGCTGCCGCCCTATGCCAATGTCAATTCGCTGAGGGTCGCCGGCGGGCTTGGAACCATTCCGCGCATCGTTGCCGAGAACATGGAGATCTATGCACGGCGGCTGCCGGTGCAGGAGGGGCTCGATCGGGTCGAGGCAGTCTACAAGCCTTACCACGCGGCGCTGCGACGGCTGATCGCCCGCACCCATGTGCAGTTCGGCTTCGGCGTTCTGATCGACTGCCACTCGATGCCCGGCAATGTTCGGGTCGCGGGCTGCACCGGGCGGCCCGATTTCATCATCGGCGATCGCTACGGCACCAGCGCTTCGGCCGAACTTTCGCGCGCCGCCATCGCCATCCTCGAGGAAATGGGCTTTGCTGCGATCCGTAACAAGCCTTACGCCGGCGGCTTCATCACCGAACATTACGGCCGTCCCTCGCGCGGTCTGCACGCGCTGCAGATCGAAGTGAACCGGGCGATCTATGTCGACGAGGTGACGCTGGAGAAGCGCGAGGATTTCGCCGCGGTGGCCGACGCCGTCGCGGCCTTCATGCGGCAGATGGCGGATCATGTCGAAAAATTCGCCGGCGATCGGGCGTTGGCCGCCGAGTAAACCTGCAATTTCCTGATCTCGGCTTGCCTCCCCAGGCCAAAAAAAACCGCGCTTGTCAGCGCGGCTAAGTCTAGGGAGGAAACACCCAAGGAGGGTATTTACAGTCAGAAGACTGTAATGACGACGCTACTATTGCGTTGCACAAATGTCAAGCAATATATTGCGCTGCGATATCTTTGGGCAATCCGCCCGAAGTTGCCCTCGTCGTTTGCATTCCCGCTCGTTTTCGCTATGAAAGCGCATTCCCGCCAGCCAAACGGTGTCACCATGCTTCCTGACCGTTCATTCTTCAATCGTCTGGCGGAGGTCGCCCGCGCCGAGACGCTGCCGCGCTTCCGCTCCGGCCTCGATGTCACGAACAAGCTTTCTTCCGGCTTCGATCCGGTGACGGAAGGCGATCGGGCGGCCGAGCTCGCAATCCGGGCGCTGATCGAGGAGAATTTCCCCGACCACGGCATTCTCGGCGAGGAGCATGGCGATGTCGGGCTCGACCGGGACTATGTCTGGGTGATCGATCCGATCGACGGCACGCGCGCCTTCATATCGGGCGTGCCGGTCTGGGGAACGCTGATCGGTCTGCAGAGGCAAGGCCGGGCGATCATGGGCATGATCGAGCAGCCCTTTACCGGCGAACGTTATTTTGCCGACGAGAACGGCTCGATCTATATCGGGCCAGAGGGTGAGCGACGGCTGGTGACCCGCCAGTGCGAGGCACTTTCGAGCGCCATCCTGTTCACGACCTCGCCACATCTCTTCACCGGCGGCGAGATGGAGAAATACCGGGAGATCGAGGCGCAGGTGCGGCTCTTCCGCTATGGATGCGACTGTTATGCCTATGCGCTGCTTGCCGCCGGTCATATCGATCTCGTCATCGAAAACGGGCTGAAGCCCTATGACGTCGGCGGCATTATTCCGGTCATCGAGGGGGCGGGCGGCATCATCACCACCTGGGACGGCGGACGGCCGGAAAATGGCGGCTCGATCATCGCCGCGGGCAGCCGCGCGGTCTATGAGCAGGCAATCGCCATCCTGCAGCGCTGAAGCCGGGCTCGGCAAAGCCGATGCCCCGGGTCGGAAAGGCCGATGCCAGTCAGCTAGGTTGCCCCGGCTTATGTGCCGAGGGCGGCGACATCACGGTTTTCTTCGGCATCGCTGCCGGGAATGAAGGCGTGGAAGGCGGCCAGCGCCGCGGCGCGATAGATATCCCGTTCCTGGAAGATCTCATGGCGGGCGCCGTTGATCGGCACCAGCTGGCCGGCGCGGAAATAACGCGAGAGCCGCTCCTGCGCCGTGTAGGGCACGACGCCGTCTCGTGTCGGGGCGATGACGATGGTCGGGATGGTGATCGAGAAGAGATGGTTGGGCGAGGTGACCCGGTCCATGGTCCGGAAGGCTTCGGTCAGCCAGCGGGCCGTCGGCGGCCCGAGCGTCAGTTCCGGATGAGCCTTCATCATCGCAACATTGCGCTCGAAGCGTGTTTCGTCCGAGGTCAACGGATTGTCGCGGAAATCGGGCTCCTTCAGCTTCGAGGTCAGCGGCATGAAGCCGAGGCCGCTGGCGGTCAGCGCGCCGGCGAGGGCGCGGATGACGCGGGGCGAGGCCGACTGGCCGGTCAGGCCGATAAAGGGAGCCGATAGCACCATGCGATCGATGCGGGTGGTGAGATAGGGGGCGGCCGATAGCGCGATCAGTCCGCCGGTGGAATGACCGAGCAGGTAGAAGGGCAGGCGGGTATCCGGCAGCACTATCTTTTCGAGGAAGGTGTCGAGGTCGCGCTCGTAATCGGAAAAGCGGCGGATATGGCCGTGATTGCGGCGCGTCAGGAGCCGCGACGAACCACCCTGGCCACGAAGGTCGAAGGTCGCGACCCAGAGGCCCTTGCCTGTCAGGTCGCGGATCGTCTCGAAATATTTTTCGATATATTCGTTGCGGCCATGGATGATGACGACCGTGCCCTTGGCGACCTGGCCACCGGAGCGGAAAACGGCGTAACGCAACCGGTGGCCGTCATGGGTTTCAAAGAACCCTTCGGTGCGGTTTTCCGGGGCGGGATTATCGGGCGTCGAATAGAGAACCTGATCCATGACTTACCAATGCGCCGCTGCTGAATGCTTCCCTATCACGGATAGCGCATGGCGCCCGGCTTGGAAAGCAGGGGAAAAGGGCCGGCGGGAGCGCGAGGGCGCTCGCGGCCGGCCCAAGTTTAGACTGAAGAAGAAGGGACGATGCACTTCAGCCATCGGGGCCAGTGTCACCCGACATCGTCATTTCTACACAGGCATGTCTGAACGCCTTCCGAACCGGCCGTTCACGCGGGGTTCACGGCTGGTCGAGGTGATTTCGAAAAGGTCTTGAACTCCTCGAATCGCATCACCATCTCCATTCTGCGGGTGCCAAAAGGGCCCGCGCAACCGTCCCGAGACTGCCAAGATGGGGTTTCAGGGGCATTTACCGCAACACGTCGCTTCCCTAGGAGGACATCATGCGTCACGTAGACTTCTCTCCCCTCTATCGTTCGACAGTCGGTTTCGACCGGCTCTTCACCATGCTCGACAGCCTTGCTCAGCCGGAGCAGGCGCAGACCTATCCGCCCTATAATATCGAGCGCACCGGTGAAAACACCTATCGCATCACCATGGCGGTCGCCGGTTTCGACGAGACCGAGCTTTCGATCGAAGCTCATGCCCATGTGCTGTCCGTGAAGGGTGAAAAGAACGAGGAAACCGCCGAAGGCGGCGAATTCCTCTATCGCGGCATTGCCAAGCGCGCCTTCGAGCGCCGCTTCCAGCTCGCCGATCATGTCGAGGTGTCAGCCGCTTCGCTGAAGAACGGCCTGCTTCACATCGACCTTCTGCGCAACATTCCCGAGGCCATGAAGCCCCGCAAGATCGCGATTGCCGCCGAGCCGGTCGAGGCTCCGAAGGCGATCGAGGCGCAGGTCATTAACGGTTAACAGCTGGCCCTCTGGGACACCGGACGGCGCCCCGATCGGGGCGCCTTTTTTGTTGCCGTTCATCTTATTGTTCAGGCCGGGCTTGCGGCATCCTTCATCTGCTGTTCCGTTACGCGCCGGGCTGCTGCGGCGGCATATTTCTGGGCGATGACGGCGCAGACCATCAGCTGGATCTGGTGGAAGAGCATCAAGGGAAGCACGATCGCGCCAATCGACTGGCCGGCGAAGATGACGTTTGCCATCGGCACGCCGCTTGCCAGGCTCTTCTTCGAGCCGCAGAAGGTGATGGTGATCTCGTCGGCCTTGTCGAAGCCCAGCCAGCGGCTACCGAACATCGTCAAAACAAGGACAAAGGCCAGAAGCACGACGTCGGCGACGACGACGACGGCGATGTCGGCAATCGAGAAAGTGTGCCACAGTCCTTCGACGACCGCCGTCGAGAAGGCAAGATAGACCACCATCAGGATCGAGCCGCGGTCGACCGGCATCAGGATCTTCTTCTTGGCGCGAATCCAATCGCCGATCCAGGGCTGCAGGATCTGGCCAGCGATAAAGGGGGCAAGCAACTGCAGCAGGATCTGCTGAAGCGCATCGAAGGAGAAGCCGCCATGGCCGCCGACGGAAAAGAGCAGGCCGACCAGCAGCGGCGTCAGGAACATGCCAAAAATGTTCGAGGCCGAGGCCGAGCAGATCGCGGCGGGCACGTTGCCGCCCGCCATCGAGGTGAAGGCGATCGACGACTGCACCGTCGACGGTAGCACGCAGAGGAAGAGAATGCCGAGATAAAGCGGCCGTGGCAGGATCGTGTCGGGGATGAAGCCGAGCCCAAGCCCGAGCAGTGGGAAGATGCCGAAGGTCGTCAGCAGGATGATCAGATGCAGCCGCCAGTGCAGCAGACCAGCGATGACGACGTCACGGGAAAGGCGCGCGCCGTGCAGGAAAAACAGCGCCGCGATGGCAAGATCGGTGGCGATGCCGAAATAATCCGCAAAACTGCCGCTCGCCGGAAAAAGGGAGGCGAGGATGACGGCGCAGACGAGCAGGATCGTGAATGTATCGGGCAGAAAGCGGCGCATCGCGGTCTCGCAGCAATAAAGTAACCATTGTTCTGTCCTCCATTATGATCCAGGATGCAAGAAATAACAGTTATTGAGATTCTGGATTTCCTATGCTCGACCTCTCGCAGTTGCGCAGTTTCGTCGCCGTCGAACAGATGGGCAGCTTCACCCTTGCCGCGGAAAGGCTGGGCCTCGGGCAATCGACGGTCAGCCAGCATATCCAGCGGCTGGAGGCGGCACTCGGACGCAAGCTGCTCGCGCGCGACACGCACAAGGTGATGCTCACCGGTGATGGCGAGGCGCTGCTTTCGCGTGCGCGCGCCATGCTTTCGATCGAGGGGCAAGTGCAGGCGCTGTTCAAGAGCACCAGCCTGCGCGGCAGCCTCCGGCTGGGCGTGTCGGAGGATTTCGTCACCAGCCAGCTACCTGCGGTGCTGGAGGATTTCGTTCGGTTGCATCCGTCTGTGGACCTGGAGCTGACCGTGGCGCTCTCCGGCGTTCTTTACGAAATGCAGGACAATGGCGAAATCGATCTGGTGCTTGCCAAGCGCCGACTTGGCGATGGGCGCGGAAAGCTGGTCTATCGCGAGCCGCTCGTCTGGCTGGCGCGCGATCCTGAACGAGTACTCGCCTCCGGCCCGCTGCCGCTGATCGCATTTCCGCCACCGAGCGTCACGCGGGCGATCGCCCTGGAAGCGCTCGGGCGCAATGGCGTGCCGTGGCGAATCGTCTGCACTTGCGGCAGCCTGAGCGGGCTGACGGCAGCAGCGCGGGCGGGAATGGGTGTGCTGGTGCAGCCGCGCAGTATGGCTCCCGCCGGACTGAAAGAGATCGCCGCGGGGAAACTGCCGGTGCTCGAGGACGTGGAATTCGTCTTGGTGCCGCGCAAGGGCGCGGATCAGGTGCTGGTCGCGGCGCTGTCCGACGATATTCTGCAAAAAGTAAGGGGGCTGAGGTCCGCATGACCCGTCGCCGTCACCGGTCGGCAAGCCCTACCGATCGGCGCTCAGGCAGCCAGACACCTCAGGAAACCATCCACGTCGGCTTCTGTGGTTGCGAAGCTGGTGACAAGGCGGATCAGGGTTTCGCTTTCGGAAACGAGTTCCGAGGTTGCCGCAGGCACAGGCCATTCGTAGAATTTCGCGCCTTTTTCCTCTGCGGTTCTTGCAGCACTCTTGCTGATGACGGCAAAGACCTCGTTGGAAGCGGTCGGCCAGGCGAGGCGCCCGGCGCTGCTGGCGGCAATTCCGGCGCGCAACCGGTCGGCAGCGGCGTTCGAATGGCGGGCGAGATCGAGCCAGAGACCGTTTTCGAAATAGGCGTCGAACTGGGCAGCAATGAAACGCGACTTGGAGAAAAGCTGGGCGGCGCGCTTGCGAATGAAGGGCATTTCCTTTGCCTGATCCGGATTGAAGAAGATGATCGCTTCCGCGCACCAGCAGCCGTTCTTGGTACCGCCGAAGGACAGCATGTCGACGCCGCGTTTCCAGGTCATCTCCGCCGGCGCGGCGCCGAGCGCGATCAGCGCATTGGCGAAGCGGGCGCCATCCATGTGGAGCGGCAGGTTGCGCTTCCTCGATATTGCGGCAATCTCGCCGATCTCCGGCAGGGAATAGACGGTGCCGATCTCGGTCGCCTGGGTAATGGTCACAGCACTGGCCCGGCCCTGACGGAGGGCGTCCTCGGGGAAGTGGGCGATCTTTGCCGAAAGCTTCGCCGGATCAATCTTGCCGGCTTCACCGTCGACGGCCACGAGGCGGGCGGAGCCGGAGAAGAATTCCGGCGCGCCGCATTCATCCTCGATCACGTGCGCTTCCGAATGGCAGAAGGTAATCCCGCCGGGACGCTGAACGCTCGCCAGCGCCAGGGAGTTGGCGGCCGTGCCGGTGGCGACGAAGAAAACGGAAACCTCACGTTCGAAGATCTGGGAGAAACGAGCCTCGACCTTTTTGTCGAGGTCGCCGGCGCCATAGGCCGGAGCAAATCCGGCCGATTCCCTCAGCAGGCGTTCGGCAATGGATCGGTGGGCGCCGGCCCAATTATCGGAAGCAAAGAACATAGCGGAGACCTGGGGAGTGGAAGGAGCTGGGAGGTTCGCAGCGGACCTTACGCCAAAGCTTCACGGGATCAAGGTTGGCGGCGCTGACACATCACGAAAATTGAAGTACGCAATTAATAAAAATAATCAGGCTTCGTTGCGTAATTTTATTTCGCTGCTTGGGTTTTTCTGGCAATCTTCCGTCTCAAAATGACGATTTTTGGCGCGACGCTCTTGCGGACGGAGAAGGTTTCTGGCATAGAGCTGATGAATTAGGACAGTGTTGCTGTCCTATTCTGGCCTTAGTGGCCGAAGAGGCGCCGAAAACCCTGGCAGCGACGGGCTTTCACGCTATAGTTCTTCCGAGCGTCAGCCCTCCGGCTGGCGCACGGGGGCGAATGGCAGGCGCGGAACGCGACGGTTTGCTTTCCTCAAGAAGCAGATGTCTGCGGCCGATCTTCACCATGCAACAGCGCTGTCATGCGACGGACCTACTTTCAGGTTGCGACGCAAGACGAAAGCCGCCCGCGGCCCCGCGGGCTTCGACAGGAGGAAAGACGATGACGAAGACGCCATCCATGGAATTTGACCGGTTTGCCGCTGCAGAGGCGCGCGCGACGGCCAAGACGTCCAAATCCGCTTCCGGCCTGCCGAAGAAGCAGGGGCTTTACGATCCTGCCAACGAGCATGACGCTTGCGGCGTTGGCTTTGTCGCGCATCTGAAGGGCGAAAAGTCGCACCAGATCGTCAAGGACGGCCTCTTCATTCTCGAGAACCTGACGCATCGCGGCGCCGTCGGCGCCGACCCGCTGATGGGCGACGGCGCCGGCATCCTGGTGCAGATTCCCGATCGCTTCTTCCGCGAGGAGATGGCGGCGCAGGGCATCACCCTGCCGCCAGTTGGCGAATATGGCGTCGGCCATATCTTCATGCCGCGCGACGAAAAGCAGATCGAGCACTTCAAGAAGGTGATCAGGGACGTCATCGTCGAGGAAGGCCAGGTCTTCATCGGCTTCCGCGACGTGCCGGTCGACAATTCGTCGCTTTCCAAGGCGCCTGATATCGCCGCGACCGAGCCGCATCACGTGCAGGTCTTCATCGGCGCCGGTGAAGACGCCGAAAACAACGACGAGTTCGAGCGTCGGCTGTTCACCCTTCGCAAGGTCATCTCAAACCGCATCTACGACGAGTTCGACGGCGAGGAGAGCAACTTCTATCCAGTGTCGCTGTCATCGGCGACAGTAGTCTACAAAGGCATGTTCCTGGCCTATCAGGTCGGTGCCTATTATAAGGACCTGTCGGACCCGCGTTTCGAAAGCGCGGTCGCTCTCGTGCACCAGCGCTTTTCGACCAATACCTTCCCGTCGTGGAAGCTCGCGCATCCCTACCGCATGGTCGCCCATAACGGCGAGATCAACACGCTGCGCGGCAACGTCAACTGGATGGCGGCGCGCCAGGCGTCGGTCTCCTCACCGCTGTTCGGCGAGGACATCTCCAAGCTGTGGCCGATTTCATACGAGGGGCAGTCGGACACGGCCTGTTTCGACAATGCACTGGAATTCCTGGTCCGCGGCGGTTACTCGCTGGCACATGCGGTGATGATGCTGATCCCGGAAGCCTGGGCCGGCAACCAGTCGATGGCGGCCGAACGCAAGGCCTTCTACGAATATCACGCCGCGCTGATGGAGCCGTGGGACGGACCGGCTGCCGTCGCCTTCACCGACGGCAAGCAGATCGGCGCCACGCTCGACCGCAACGGCCTCAGGCCGGCGCGTTATCTCGTGACCGATGACGACCGCGTCATCATGGCATCCGAGGCCGGCGTCCTGCCGGTTCCTGAGGAGAAAATCATCCAGAAGTGGCGCCTGCAGCCGGGCAAGATGCTGCTGATCGACATGGAAGAAGGCCGCATCATCTCGGACGACGAGGTGAAGTCGAAGCTTGCAACGGCGCATCCCTATCGCAACTGGCTCGACCGCACCCAGCTCATCCTCGAAGACCTGAAGCCGGTGGAGCCGAGGGCGCTGCGCCGCGACGTGTCGCTGCTCGACCGCCAACAGGCCTTCGGCTACACGACCGAGGATACCAAGATCCTGATGTCGCCGATGGCGACGACGGGTCAGGAAGCGATCGGCTCGATGGGCACGGACACGCCGATCTCGGCAATGTCAGAAAAGCCGAAGCTGCTTTATACCTATTTCAAGCAGAACTTCGCGCAGGTGACGAACCCGCCGATCGATCCGATCCGGGAGGAGCTCGTCATGAGCCTGGTCTCCTTCATCGGCCCGCGCCCGAACATTCTCGACCACGAGGGCATGGCGAACGCCAAGCGCCTCGAAGTGCGCCAGCCGATCCTGACCAATGGCGATCTCGAAAAGATCCGCTCGATCGGCCATACGGAAGACCGCTTCGACACCAAGACGCTCGATTTCACCTATGATATCGAGCGCGGCGCGGCTGGCATGCCCGAAATGCTCGACCGGCTCTGCGAGCGCGCGGAGGCGGCCGTCAAGGGCGGCTACAACATCATCGTGCTCTCCGACCGCCAGATCGGTCCCGACAGAATCGCCATTCCGGCGCTGCTGGCGACGGCTGCCGTGCACCATCACCTGATCCGCAAGGGGCTTCGCACCTCCGTCGGCCTCGTCGTCGAGACGGGGGAGCCGCGCGAAGTGCATCACTTCTGCCTGCTCGCCGGCTACGGCGCAGAGGCGATCAACCCTTATCTCGCCTTCGACACGCTGCTCGACATGCATGCCAAGGGCGAGTTTCCGAAGGAAGTCGATGCATCCGAAATCGTCTACCGCTACATAAAGGCGGTCGGCAAAGGCATCCTCAAGGTGATGTCGAAGATGGGCATCTCGACCTACCAGTCCTATTGCGGCGCGCAGATCTTCGATGCGATCGGCCTGTCGTCGGAACTGGTCGATAAGTATTTCTTCGGAACCGCGACGATGATCGAAGGCATCGGCCTCGAGGCGATCGCTGAAGAGACCGTTGCCCGCCACACCGCAGCCTTCGGCAAGGATCCGCTGCTGGCGACAACGCTCGATATTGGCGGCGAATATGCCTACCGCATGCGCGGCGAAAGCCATGCCTGGACCCCGGACGCGGTTGCAGCCCTTCAGCATGCCGTGCGCGGCAATGCCGAGGATCGTTACCGCGAATTCTCCGAAATGGTGAACAACTCGGCGCTGCGGATGAACACGATCCGCGGGCTCTTCAACATCAAGAGCGCCGAGGCGCTCGGACGTAAGCCGGTATCGATCGACGAGGTCGAGCCGGCCGCCGATATCGTCAAACGTTTCTCGACCGGGGCGATGTCCTTCGGCTCGATCTCCAGAGAGGCGCATACGACGCTGGCGATCGCCATGAACCGGATCGGCGGCAAGTCGAACACCGGCGAAGGCGGCGAGGAATCCGACCGCTACATGCCGCTCTCCGATGGTTCGATGAACCCGGAACGCTCGGCGATCAAGCAGATCGCATCGGGCCGCTTCGGCGTCACCACCGAATATCTGGTCAATGCCGACGTGCTGCAGATCAAGGTGGCGCAGGGCGCCAAGCCCGGCGAAGGCGGCCAGCTTCCGGGTCATAAAGTCGACGCGACCGTTGCCAAGACCCGCCACTCGACGCCGGGTGTCGGCCTGATCTCGCCGCCGCCGCACCACGACATCTATTCGATCGAGGATCTGGCACAGCTGATCTATGATCTGAAGAACGTCAACCCGACCTCCGACGTCTCGGTCAAACTCGTCTCCGAAGTCGGCGTCGGTACCGTCGCCGCCGGTGTCGCCAAGGCGCGGGCCGACCATATCACGGTCGCCGGCTTCGACGGCGGCACGGGTGCCTCGCCGCTGACCTCGCTCAAGCATGCCGGCAGCCCCTGGGAGATCGGCCTTGCCGAAACCCAGCAGACGCTGGTGCTGAACGGCCTGCGTTCGCGAGTCGCGCTGCAGGTGGACGGCGGCCTCAAGACTGGCCGCGATGTCATCATCGGGGCGCTGCTGGGCGCCGACGAGTTTGGCTTTGCCACCGCGCCGCTGATCGCGGCCGGCTGCATCATGATGCGGAAGTGCCATCTCAACACCTGTCCGGTGGGAGTGGCGACGCAGGACCCGGTGCTGCGCAAGCGCTTCAAGGGCACGCCGGAGCACGTCATCAACTACTTCTTCTTCGTCGCCAACGAAGTGCGCGAGATCCTCGCCTCGCTCGGGTTCACCCGGCTCGACGACATTATCGGCGCTTCGGAGCTCCTGGAGAAGGACGAGATGCTAGCGCACTGGAAGGCGAAAGGCCTCGATTTCAGCCGCATCTTCCACAAGGTCGAGGCTGCCAAGGAGGAGACTTTCTGGACGAGCCGGCAGCAGCACCCGATCGAGGATATTCTCGATCGCAAGCTGATCGAGCTCGCACAGCCGGCGCTGACCGACAAGACGCCCGTCGCCTTCGAGGTCGGCATCAAGAACGTCGATCGTTCGGCGGGCGCAATGCTTTCCGGGGAAGTCGCTAAGCGCTTCCGCCATCGTGGGCTGAAGGAAGACACGATCAACGTGACGCTTCGCGGCACTGCGGGGCAGAGCTTCGGCGCATTCCTGGCGCGCGGCGTTACCTTCAACCTGATCGGCGACGGCAACGACTATGTCGGCAAGGGGCTTTCGGGAGGCAAGATCATCATCCGGCCGCCGGAGAATTCGCGGATCGTCGCCGAAAACTCGATCATCGTCGGCAACACCGTGCTTTACGGTGCGACCGAGGGCGAATGCTATTTCCGCGGCGTTGCGGGTGAACGTTTCGCCGTTCGCAATTCGGGTGCGATCGCCGTAGTCGAAGGTGTCGGCGACCATGGTTGCGAATACATGACCGGCGGCGTCGTCGTCGTGCTCGGCGGCACTGGCCGCAACTTCGCGGCCGGCATGTCCGGCGGCGTCGCTTACGTGCTCGATGAAACAGGCGATTTCGCCAGCCGCTGCAACATGGCGATGGTCGAACTCGAGCCGGTGCCGGAGGAGGACGACATGCTGGAGAAGCTGCATCATCACGGCGGCGATCTCATGCACAAGGGACGCGTCGACGTCTCGGGCGACATGACGCGTCATGACGAGGAGCGTCTCTACCAGCTGATCTCCAACCATCTGCACTATACGGGCTCCGCCCGCGCCAAGCAGATCCTCGACAATTGGGCCGACTACCGTCCGAAGTTCCGCAAGGTCATGCCTGTGGAATACCGCCGTGCGCTCGAGGAAATGGAGCGTAGCCGGATGGGTATAGCCGCGGAGTGATTTGCGCCGGATATCGGCCGCCTGCCGAGCGCAGATGGCCGATGTCGGAAACGTCTCGATGACCCGTGACGATCATGCCGGTGTAGGCCGCCTGGATCGCGCGGATGTTTCAGGGGATATGTTCCAATGACGGTCAAGAGAAGCAACCCGCCCGGGATACCGGGACTGACGACAGAAACTGGCCGCGGGTGAGGCGGTCATGAGGGTAAGGGACGAAGAAATGGGTAAGGTAACAGGATTTCTGGAAATCGACCGGCAGGTGGCGAAGTACCAGCCGGCGTCGGATCGCATCCGTCATTTCCGCGAGTTCACGATCCCGATGTCGGACCCGGAAGTGCAGAAACAGGCGGCGCGCTGCATGGACTGTGGCATCCCCTATTGCCACGGCCCCACAGGCTGCCCGGTTCACAACCAGATTCCCGATTGGAACGACCTCGTTTACAACAACAACTGGGAAGCGGCGATCCAGAACCTGCATTCCACCAACAACTTCCCGGAGTTCACCGGCCGCGTTTGCCCCGCCCCCTGCGAGGAAGCCTGCACTTTGAATCTCGAGGATGCGCCGGTCGCCATCAAAACAGTCGAGCAGGCGATTGCCGACAAGGCTTATGAACTCGGTTTCATCCGGCCGCAGCCGGCGACGGTCCATACCGGCAAAAAGGTCGCCGTCATCGGTTCCGGCCCCGCCGGTATGGCTGCCGCCCAGCAGCTCGGTCGCGCCGGCCACGACGTGCATGTCTACGAGCGTGAGACCAAGCCGGGCGGTTTGCTGCGCTACGGCATTCCCGACTTCAAGATGGAGAAGAACTTCATCGACCGTCGCGTCGAGCAGATGAAGGGCGAGGGCGTGACCTTCCATTGCGGCGTCAATGTCGGCGTCGACGTCAAGGTCGAACAATTGCTGGCCGAACACGACGCCGTCCTTTACTGCGGCGGCTCCGAGACGCCGCGCGAGGCGGGCATTCCGGGCACCGACCTTGCGGGGGTGCATGATGCGATGCCCTATCTGGTGCAGCAGAACCGCCGCGTCGGGCGCGAAAACATCGACAGCGTCGGCTGGCCGTCGGACCCAATCCTTGCCGGCGCCAAACATGTCGTCGTCGTCGGTGGCGGCGATACGGCTTCGGACTGCGTCGGCACGGCCTTCCGCCAAGGCGCCGTCAAGGTCACCCAGCTCGACATCCGGCCGCAGCCGCCTGAGAAGGAAGACAAGCTTGCTGTGTGGCCCTTCTGGGCGACGAAGATGCGCACGTCCTCCTCGCAGGCTGAGGGCGCAGTGCGCGAATTTCAGGTTGCGACGCTCGAATTCATCGGCGAGGACGGCGTGCTGACCGGCGTCAAGTGCTGCGAGGTGGACGAGCGCCGGCGGCCGGTCGCCGGTACGGAATTCGTCATTCGCGCCGATCTCGCCTTCATCGCCATCGGTTTCCGCGGCCCGTTCACGACAAGCGTGCTGAAGGAGCTCGAAGGCAAGCTGACGCTCAACACCGACAAGCGCGGCTCGACCAACGTCGTCGCAAACGACCGCGACTACAAGACTTCGGTCGACAAGTTTTGGACGGCGGGCGATGTGCGCCGCGGCCAGTCGCTGGTGGTCTGGGCGATCCGCGAAGGCCGCCAAGCAGCGCGCGCCATCGACGAGGCGTTGATGGGCTCGACCGTCCTGCCGAACTGATCGCACCTCATATAGGCTGACGAAGACACGAACTCCGCCTTTCCGGCGGAGTTTTTTATTGTGCGCGGCGCATCCGGCGGGACCTCTTTTCGCCGGTGCGACCGCTTGACGCGCCGGGCTGAGGCGCAAGCTTGAAGCAATGCCGGAGGGTGAGGCTTATGCCTGACGCGGGCTCAGGAGGAGCCGCCGCGAATGATCGACAAGGATTATTCAAATGGTTTCTGCACTCGATAATACCAGGATGGTTTCGGCCCAATACGCATTGAAGAATCTTCGTAGCTCCGATGAAAGCTCAGAGGATACGCAGAGTTCGTCGGCGGCGAGCATTCTGAGCAGCTATGGACTCGATTCGAGCTCGGCGTCGCTTCTTTCCAATCAGGCGCTGTCGGGGCTGCTCGGCGCGCTTTCGTCCAAGGACGACACCTCAGATGAGACTGACACGACTGGCGACAGCGCCGATGTGACCAGCGCCTCCTTCATGTCGATGCTGAAGCAGCAGCTGCAGGAAGCAGCTGCGGCCGAAGGCGAAAGCGGCAAGGCTCACGATATGCTGGCTGCGCTCGAAGCAGGCACGCTCACCATCTCCGATCCGACGCAGGGCGTGTCGGTCCCTGCCTGGGACATCGATGATCCGGACGAGGCCGACACCGAAAGCAAGGCCGGCGAGGCGATCGATGTCAGCGGTTGGAGCGACTTCCTCGATGCGCATCTGGAGCGCGGCAGCGACGGGGCCTTCGTCAAGGAGAACGGCAGCTATGTCGACCAGACGAATGCCAGCCATGCCTTCTTCGGGCTGATCGGCTCGAATTACTATTATCTGAGCTGGCCGCAGGCAGCATAAGAAGGCCGCCTCGCCTAGTTTCTATTTCACCGAGACTTCGGCCGGCGTCTTGGCCGCCGGCATGCGATAGTCGTCGACGCGACCGACAGGTGCCGGCGTCATCTCGCCCTGCTCGATCAGGAGATCGCGCGGCGATTTCGTCAGCGTCACCGGTGGCGGCCTTGCTCCCAGGAGCTCGGCGCCGCCATCAAGATTGGGATCGGAGAGGCTGATCGGCACGGTATGCTCGACCGGATTGGTGGCAAGGCCGAGGCCCGGCAGGTTGCTTTCATCGAGGCGCACCAGATCGGGGCTTGCCTGGGTTCCGAGAATCCGGCGGGCGGGCTTTTCCACATAGAAGGCAAGCTTACGCCGGCCGGCCTGCGTAAGGTTGATGCCGTCGGAGGTGCGCAGGCGCACCTGCTGGCCGTTCACGTCGGAACCGGTGACGATGAAGGTGCCGTTTTCGTCGACGAAGCCATCCCAGATGTCGACGAATTCGCCGCCGATGCTCTCGACCTGGTTACGATAGAGCTGGTTCATCTGGACAGCATCGGCCGTCATCTGATCGGATTCGAAGGCAGGAAGACCGACCCAGAGCAGCGGTATCTTGCGGCTGGTGACTTCCTTTCCGAAAGAAAGGACACGACGGCGATATTCGGCAAGCCAGCCGTCGGTGCGGAACTTCTCCTTCGCGCTGTCGGTTACCATCTGCTGGCGGTCATTGGCGCCGATCATGACGACGACCATTGCCGGCTTCAGCTCGTCGATCATCTTCGGTAACTGTTCCGGCCAGTCGTAATAGTCGTCGCGGACAAGGCCTGAGGAAATGTTGCCGCGGGCTTCGACGACGACGCCCGGTGAAGTCTCGAAGGCGGCGGTGAGCCCGTCGCCGAGGCCGCTGGCAAGGAAATCGCCGACGATCAGGATTTTCCGGGCGTCGCCAAGCTTCTGCACGACCGGCTCTTCCTGCACGGGCGGGCGCACAGGCGATGCGGTGCGGGTATTGATCACGGCTTTCTGGGCTGGCGGCGGGCGCTTGCGCTGCTGGCGTCTCGGCTGCGGCACATCAGGAGCCTGCGGGCTGTCGTCGAGATAGCGCCTGCCGAGGAAGAAATCCAAGATCGATCGGCGCTGATAGCGCTGCTCTTGGGCTTGCGCGACAGTCACCGGCGCAACAGCGCCGAGACAAAGCGAAGCCGCCATCAATGCGAGCATGAGCCAGCGGATTTTAGGGGTCCGGTCAGTTTTCTTCATCATGGGCAGTTCCGCAGAGGGCAAGCCAGCTTCTACCCCCGCTATGTAGGTCACGGTTGGGCCGCTTCTAGCGGCGAAGCGCGTTCAGAAGCGGCAACGAGGGCTCGCCGTCCGGCTGCATGCCGATTCGCTCCTGCACGGCCGATATCGCCGCTTTCGAACCTGAGCCGAAATTGCCGTCGACCTCGCCATTGTAATATCCGAGCGTCTTGAGACGAGTCTGCAGCTCGAATTTCTCGGTGATGTCGAGCGCGCCGTCGGGACGCGGCCAGCGCTGCTGCATGCCGCCATAGCCGGCGATCTGGTCGGCCAGCAGGCCGACGGCAAGCGCATAGCTGTCCGACGCATTATAGTTCTTGATGGTGAAGAAGTTTGCCGTCATCAGAAAGCCGGGGCCGCCGGCTCCGGCCGGCATTTTCAATACGGCTTTGGTGCCGCCGTCGCGGAAGGCCTTGCCATTCGGCCGTTTCAGGCCGAGCTCCGCCCATTGGGCGAGCGTATGGGTCTTGCCGATCTGCTTGGCGGCTGCCGCGGGGACGACGACCTCGTAGCCCCAGGTCTTGCCAGTATCCCAGCCGTTCTTCATCAGGAGATTGGCCGAGGTCGCCAGCGCGTCCGGCACCGAATTCCAGATATCGCGATGGCCATTGCCGTCGGCATCGACAGCGTAGAGCAAATAGCTTGTCGGGATGAACTGAGTGTGGCCCATGGCGCCGGCCCAGGAGCCGGTCATCTGACGTGCCGGCACATCGCCGTTCTGGAGGATCTTCAGCGCGGCAACCAGCTGCTTCTTGGCGAATTTGGCGCGGCTCGGATCGGCATAGGCAAGGGTTGCCAGTGCGCGCGGCACATAGTGCAGCCGGTCGTCCTTGTCGAGAATCGCGCCGTAATTCGATTCCATCGACCAGATCGCGAGCAGAATGGTCTTGTCGACGCCGAAGCGCTGCTCGATCGCGTTGAGCGTCCGCGCATGCTTGACGGCCATCTCGCGGCCGATCCTGACGGTGTAGGGGTTAACGCGGGAATCAACGTAATCCCAGATCTTCGAGGTAAATTCCGGTTGATAGGCCGCCTTTTCGAGCACGGTCGGGTCGGGTTCGCTCACCCCGGAAAAGGCCTTTTGATAAGTTGCCTTACTGATGCCACTCTCAGCGGCTGTTTGGTAAAAGTCCGCGATCCATTTCTGGAACCGGGAATCGGCTTTCGCGTTGTCGGGGGCCAGCCCCACCTGGGCGGCGACAACGAGGGCGAGAGCAAGGCCACGAAGGGAGTTTTTGTGATTCTGGATCATCGACAGTCGTATCCGTCATCTTCAGTTTTCGGTGCAGCAGGGGGCATCATGTCCGCCCAGACCCGAGACTACAGGAACGGAGTCAACAAATTCTTTACCATGGCGGCCCGCGGCGGTCACCATTGCAAAACAGTAGCAATTCTATACTAGTCAGACATGAACGGCTTTATTTAAAAGGCGATTTAGTCAAAGCAGGAGGCCTGTGTGGCGCATCACAATAAAGTTCGTAAGGCAGTTTTTCCGGTGGCAGGGTTGGGAACGCGGTTCCTGCCGGCAACGAAGGCTGTTCCAAAGGAAATGTTGACCGTTGTCGACAAGCCTATCATTCAATATGTCGTCGATGAGGCGCTCGAAGCCGGAATCGAGCATCTGGTCTTCGTTACCGGACGCAACAAGCACATTATCGAAGACTACTTCGACATCCATTTCGAGCTGGAACAGACGCTGCGCGAGCGCGCCAAGGAAGCGGAAATTACCCTTCTTGCCGAGCAACTGCCGAAGGCAGGAACGGTAAGCTTCACCCGTCAGCAGGAACCGCTCGGCCTCGGTCACGCCGTCTGGTGCGCCCGCGAAATCGTCGGCGACGAACCTTTTGCGCTGCTGCTGCCGGACATGATCATGAAGGGCGACAAGGGCTGCATGAAGGGGATGATCGACCTCTACAGCCAGAGCGGCGGCAATATCATCGCCGTCGAGGAATGTGCACCCGATCAGGCTCATAAATACGGCATCGTCGGCGTCGGCGAAGCGATCGGCGAAGGCTTCCGCATCACCGGCATGGTGGAAAAGCCTGCCAAGGGAACGGCGCCGTCCAACTTCTTCATCAACGGCCGCTACATCCTGCAACCGGAGATCTTTAAGATCCTCGAAACTCAGGAACGTGGCGCCGGCAACGAGATCCAGCTCACCGACGGCATGCTGAAGCTACTGAAGGAACAGGATTTCGCCGGCTACCATTTCCGCGGCACGACCTACGACTGCGGCGCCAAGGACGGCTTCATCCTGGCCAACGTCGCCTACGCCCTCGAACGTGCTGATATCCGTCCGTCTGTCGAAGGCGGCTTCAAGGAACTGCTCGCAGGGCTGAAGTAAGGCTTCACTCAGACTTGTCATTGATAACCGCCGCGCCTTCCATCGAAGCGCGGCGTTTATCTTTTCAGCTTGAGGCCGACCCCCGCGCGCCATTGCCGCGAGTCGTCGCCGTCCTTGCGCGTCGTCAGTTCGTAGCCAAGCGTGCTGGTGAGATCGAGATAGCGGTTGATGTTCCAGGTCAGGCCGGTCGCCGCAGTATAGACGAGCTCGTCGCTAATTGTGCTGTCGGTGGGATAGTCGCGCCATATGACGCCGCCGATCATGGTTCCGACCAGATTGTCGCGCAGCTGGTGGGTGACCGTCGTCGTCAGCGCATGCGAGACGTAGCCGCTCTCGCCAGCGGTGGTCGAGGGCTGGATGCTCGTCTGCAGGTCGAGATTGACGTCGGTGCCGCGGATCGGTGACCAGAGCAGGCTCGCATCGAGCGTGGCCGTATCGATCGAGGTCAGCCGGCTGTCTTCGAAATCCGCCCTTTCGTAGCCGACGCCGACTTCACCCTTCAGCTTTTCGCCGAGGTCGACCTCGACGCCGGCTTTGGCGCCATAACTATGGCTTGAGCGCTCGTAACCGGCGGAATCGCGCGTCTCGTCGTAGATCGTACGGCCGATCGTGGCCTCGATGAATGGGATGAGCGCCGGCGACAGCTCGTAGCCGACGCGACCGCGCAGCGTGCCGGTCGTCTGGTTGCGATCGCTCAACGCCACGGTCGTGCCGTTCGCAAGCGTGGCGTCGGAATAGATCGAACGGTTCAGGGCGAGCGCCGTCGTGCCGCGCAAGATGCCGAAATCGCGCTGGACGGAGGCGCCGGCGGTGAACTCCTGCACGTCGGACTGCTGTGTGGCATCGGCGATGGCGTCGGGATCGTCCGTATCCTCGCGGTAGAAATTATAGCCGGCCGTGAGATGCGCGACCGTGTCGTCGGGAAGGTCCAGCCGGAGATCGCCGTTGACCTTGAATGACGGCTGCTCCTCGCCTTCACCGCTGATATTCCTCTGCCAGGCGCCTTCCGAGGTCACGGTCAGCTGGTGCCGTCCCCAGTCGGAGGTGAGCGTCGCGGCTGCGTCCGTTTCGAGGAAAGCGCGCCGCTGCCTGGTATTGCCGTCCTTGGTGGTCTCGGTATTGATGCTTTGGGTCACGCTCGGGCGGAGCACGAAAGTGCCGATCGGAATACCGGGTGTTTCTGCCGTCGAGGCATTTTCGCCAGCCCTGCGGATCGGCGGCGTCTCGTCGATCCGCGCTTCACGGGTGTTCAGTCGGCGCATGTCCTCATCGAGAATGGAGCCGGTAATGTCGTCACCGGATTGCGCGTCCGGTATGGCGGGCCTCTGTTGGGTATCGTCCGGATCTCCCGCCGCACCCGTTGCCACAGGAGTGGCAGAAACGCTGATTTCGTCATCGAAACCGGCTGCGGCATTGTTCGTAGTGCGATTGTCCGGGCTGGCGGAGCGGCTAGCGACAGGCTGCTGTGAGGCGGACTGTGCGAGTGCTGCAGTCTGGCCGAACAGCAGTGTGCCGAACGCAGTAAAGCAGACGACACGCCTCATCGCGCGGAGCGGCGTCACACTGCTCGTCTGTTTTGGCTGACCCATTCACTCGCCTGACATGCTTTCGGTTCTTACTCAAAGGTAAAGCCTTGTGGTTAATCATTCGTTGCCACGGGCGGGCGCTGTTCACAGTTCGGAAATGGTGCGGGGTGGACTTGGAAAGTGAAAAGGTCTAACGCATCTCCATGAACAGAAGAGCGATCAAACTCGTTGAAAACAGCGTGCTCGAGTCGGCAAAACGCACGATAGAGACCGAAAAACGCGGTCTTGAAGCGCTCGAACGGGCCTTTGACAACGGACTGGCCGGTTCTTTCACCCGCGCCGTCGAGATCATCGGCGACATCTCCGGCCGCGTCATCGTCACTGGTGTCGGCAAGAGCGGCCATATCGGTGCCAAACTCGCGGCGACATTCGCCTCGACCGGCACCCCCGCCTTTTTCGTGCATGCGGCCGAAGCCAATCATGGCGATCTCGGCATGATTGCGCGCGACGACGTGGTCTTGGCGATTTCCAAAGGCGGCGAAAGCGCCGAACTCAAGAGCATCATTTCCTTCACGAGGCGCTTCTCGATCCCCTTGATCGCGATCACTTGCAGCGAAGCGTCCTCGCTGGCGACGGCCGCGGACATCGTGCTTCTGGTGCCGAACGAACAGGAAGCCTGCCCCAACGGGCTGGCGCCGACGACCTCGACGCTGATGCAGCTTGCACTCGGCGATGCCTTGGCGGTCGCACTCCTGGAGGCGCGGGGCTTTACCGCCACCGACTTCCACGTTTTTCATCCCGGCGGCAAGCTGGGTGCGAGCCTGATGCATGTCGCCGATATCATGCATACCGGCGAGAAGCTGCCGCTCGTTTCCAAGGGCACGCCGATGCCGGAGGCGATTACGGTGCTATCGCGCAAACATTTCGGCTGCGTCGGCGTGCTCGACGAGGACGGGCGGCTCTGCGGCATCGTCACCGAAGGCGACATGGCTCGGAGCCTGAGCCGCAATCTTGCCGAACTTGCCGTCGACGACATCATGACGAAGACGCCGAAGACGGTGAAACCGACGATGCTGGCGACGGCGGCCCTGGCGTTGCTCAACCAACACCACATCGGCGCCCTGATCGTCATCGACGAGGATATTAGGCCGATCGGGCTGGTGCACTTCCATGACCTGCTGCGGATCGGCGTCGCCTGATCAGACCGGTTCGACCCGCAAGTCGCGGCCGTGACACGAGATCACCTTCACCTGTGTTCCCACGGGCAAATCAGGCCCCATTACCTGCCATAGCGTATCGTCGAGGCGGATGCGGCCGCGGCCCTCGCGGATCGGTTCCTGCAGCGTCGCCGTACGGCCAACGAGGCTCGCGCCGCGCTGATTGAGGAAGGGCTCGTCGGTGTCGGCGTTGCGTAGCGTCAGTCGGCGGCCGGCAAAGGTCGTGGCCACGGCCAGAAGCGCAAAAAGGATCGCCTGGAGTTCCCAGATCCAGAAGGCGCTGTCCCAGAAGAGCAGCGACAGTGCGCCGACAATCAGGGCCGCGAGGCCGATCCAGACCAGGAAGAAACCGGGCACGATCATTTCGGCGGCGAGCAATACAAGGCCTGCAACCCACCAGTTCCATGGACCGAGTTCGGCGATGATCTTCGCCAGCATGGCTTATCGCTCCTGATCCGGATTGAAGGGATTGGGGGCAGGCGGATTGATCGGCGGCGTAGAGCGGATCGGCGCGGGACGCGGACGCGGCGGGGAAGGCGGCTGCGGATTGCCGGCGTCCCCGAAGACTTCGCGGGCGATGGCGCCGATGCCGCCGAGCGAGCTCAGGATGGAAGAGGCTTCCATCGGCATCAGCACGATCTTGGAATTGGGCGCCGAGCCGACCGAGGCGAGCGCTTCGGTGTATTTCTGGGCGACGAAATAGTTGATCGCCTGAACATCACCGGCGGCAATCGCTTCGGAGACCATCTTCGTCGCCTTGGCTTCGGCCTCGGCCAGTCGCTCGCGGGCTTCGGCGTTGCGGAAGGCGGCTTCGCGCTGGCCTTCTGCCTGCAAAATGGCGGATTGCTTGGCGCCCTCGGCCCTGAGGATCTGCGCGTTGCGCGCTCCTTCGGCTTCCAGTACCTGGGCGCGCTTCTCGCGCTCGGCCTTCATCTGGCGGGCCATCGCATCGACGAGGTCGCGCGGCGGCTGGATGTCCTTGATTTCGACGCGGGTGACCTTAATGCCCCAGGGCTGCACCGCCTCATCGACGACGCGCAGTAGCCGGTCATTGATCGCGTCGCGGTTGGAAAGCAGTTCGTCGAGATCCATGGAGCCCATGACCGAGCGAATGTTGGTCATGGTGAGATTGAGGATGGCATTTTCGAGGTGGGAAACCTGGTAGGCGGCCTGGGCAGCATTCAGAACCTGAAAGAAGGCGACGGCATCGGCTGAAACCGAGGCATTGTCTTTGGTAATCACTTCCTGGGTCGGCACATTCAGTACCTGCTCCATCACGTTCATTCGCGCTCCGACGCGCTCGATGAAGGGAGTGATGAGGTTGAGGCCCGGCTCCAGCGTGCGGGTATAACGGCCGAAGCGCTCGATGGTGTAGCGATAGCCCTGCGGTACGGTCTTGATCCCGGCAAAGAGCACTAGAATGACGAAGATGACCAGCACGATCACGACGATGTCGAAGCCGCCGAACAGCATGAAAAATTCCTCCCATCGGCGCATGCGCGCCTGCCCAACTGATGTGGTGAGTTAGCACGTTATTTGCGAGGAAGAAATGAGGGCGCAACCGCCCGACTCCAAGTGAGAAGGAGGTTCCGCCTCGGCTACGTCACCCGACTGTTACCGGCGACTTGTCCGGCCCCAGCTTTCTGTCGAGAGTCTCTCAGACCCAGCCCTGCAACTCGCGGCGAACGACCTTTTCCAGCACCGTCATTCCGTCCTCGCTATCGTTGAGGCAGGGGATATGCGCGAACTTCTCACCACCATTCTCATGGAATGAGTGGGCGGCCTGTTCGGCGATCTCCTCGAGCGTTTCCAGACAGTCGGAGACGAAGCCGGGATTGATGACGGCGATGCGCTTGACGCCGTCCTGAGCGAGCTTCTCCACGGTCTTGTCGGTATAGGGCTGCAACCATTCCTCCGGCCCGAAGCGGGACTGGAAGGTGACCATGAAGTTTTCCTTGGTCAGCCCGAGGCGCTCGCGCAGCAGCCGGCCGGTCTTCTGGCATTGGCAGTAATAGGGATCGCCCTCTTTGAAATAGGACATCGGAATGCCGTGGAAGGAGGCGAGCAGCATTTCCGGCTTCCAGTCGAGCGTCGAAAGGTGCTTTTCGACGGATTGGGCGAGCGCCTCGATATAGGTCTCGTCGTCATGATAGTCGGGCACGGTGCGCAGCGCCGGCTGCCAGCGCATGGTGAGCAGCTTCTGGAAAGCCTTGTCGTTGACCGTCGCGGTCGTCGCCGCCGCATATTGCGGATAAAGCGGGAAAAGCACGATACGGTCGCAGCCTTCTTGCTTCAGCGCGTCGATGCGCGAAGCGATCGACGGCGTGCCGTAGCGCATCGCCCAGTCGACCTTGACATTTTCGAGATCCCGCAGGCGCTCGGTCATCAGTTCCGACTGGTTGCGCGTGTAGGTGCGGAGATAACTTTCGTTTTTCTCCTTGTTCCAGATCAACTGATAGGCCTTGCCGACTTTCTGTGGACGGGTGTTGAGCACGATGCCAAAGAGGATCGGATACCACTTCCAGCGAGACCATTCGATGACGCGGCGATCGGTCAGGAACTCCTTGAGATAGCGGCGCATTGAGGTGTAGTCGGTGCCGTCGGGCGTGCCGAGATTGACCAGCAGGACGCCGATCTTGCCTGATTTGATGGCTGGATGATCTGCCGGACGGAGTGAAATATCTGCTGTCATTCTGGTCCCAACGGTCGTTGTCTCGTCGGCTGATACGCAGCCTCGAGAACATGGTTCACCCTATAGAAAGAAAAGCCGACCCGGGAAACCCCGGGCCGGCCGATGGTGTCGAGACAAATCGTCTTACTTTGCGGGAACCTGGATCTCCTTGCCGACCGTCAGATGACGTGGGTTGGGCTTGCCATTGGCATCCGAAAGCTTCCGCCATAGCGTACCATCGCCATAGAAGGTCTCGGCGAGATCCCAGAATGTGTCGCCCTCGGCGATGACGTGGGTGGACGGCGTGGCGGATGCGGGAGCGGCGGTCGGGGCAGGCTCCGTGGCTGGAGCAGCGGCGCTCGGGGCCGGTGCGGGCTCTGCAGCGGGAGCCTGTGCAGAAGGTGCCGGCGCCGGTTCTGCGGGAGCGGGCGTTGCAGGAGCCGGGCTCGGTTCGGCAGATGGAGCGGGAGCTGCAGGCGCAGGGGCCGCGGGTGCCGGAGCGGCGGGCGCCGGTTCCGCGGAGGGTGCGCGCGCGGCCTGCGCCACCTCGTTGATACGGCCATCGGTATAGGGCTTATAGGGCGAATGCGCGGCCAGGTAGTCGGCAGTCACGTCGGCGAGATCCGGACCGTAATCGTAAGCGTTCTTGCCTTCCTTGAAGATCGAATAGCCATCGCCGCCTGATCGCATGAAGTTGTTGGTGGCGATCTTGTAGGTCTTGGCCGGATCGATTGGCGCGAAATTGTCGCCCTCCTTCACCTGAACATCGCTGACGCGGCTGCCGACAGGCTTCGATTGGTCGAACGAGAACTTCAGGCCGGCGACCTGCGGGAAGCGGCCGGCGCCCTGATCGATCTGGCTGACGCCGTTCTCGAGCGCCTTGACGACGTCCGCACCGGTCGCTTCAAACGTGGCGAGCGTGTTCTGGAAGGGCAGGACGGTGATGACTTCGCCCTGGGTGACATCGCCGCCGTCGATCGAGGCGCGCAGGCCGCCGCCGTTCTGGAAGGCGATGGTGACGCCCTGGTTCTTGGTGCGGTCGAGCATGGCGTCGGCCACCAGATTGCCCATTGAGCATTCCTTGACGCGGCAGACCTTGCGGTCGCCCTCGATAGGACCTTCGGAAGAGCCAATCACCTTTTTGCGCAGTTCCTCGATCGGTTTTGCCAGTTCGGCGACGCGGGTGACGACGGCCGGATCGGGCGTGAAGGCCGAGTCGATCAGGATCGGGTCGCCCTTGGCATCCTTGACGACGCCATTGTCGTCGAAATTGACGACGACGTCGCCGAGATATTTGCTGTAAGAGGCGGCCTGGACGACCGGCACCTTATAGCCACCGGGGTTGTCGACCATCGTCGGATACGGGCCTTCAGCCTTTGGGTCGGTATTGGAGAGCAGGCTATGGGAGTGGCCGCCGACCACGACATCAACGTCCGGGATCTTGGCGATGAACGCCAGGTCGCGGGGATAGCCGACATGGGTCAGCGCGATGATCTTGTTGACCCCCTTGCTTTTCAAGTCCTGCACGGCTGATGTGATCGTCTGAACGTCATCTTCGATCGTGACATTCGGGCCGGGGGAGGACAGTTCGGGTGTATCATTGGTGACGGCGCCGACGATGCCGATCTTCTGGCCGCCGACATCGAGCACCAGCGAAGGCTTGATGCGGTCGCCGAGCTTTGAGGCGGCGCTCGCCTTGACGTTCGCGGTCACGACGGGGAATTGCACCTTGTCGAGGAAGGTCGCGAGCCCATCCTCGCTGTCGTCGAATTCATGGTTGCCGACGGTCATGGCGTCGAACTTCATTAGGTTCAAAAATTCGGCTTCGGCCGCGCCCTTATAGGTGGTGTAGAAGAGCGAGCCCTGAAAATTGTCGCCGGCATTCAGGAGAAGAACATTCTTGCCTGACAGCGCCTGACGGCGCTGGTCGATCGCGGTCTTCAGGCGGGCGGCGCCGCCGAAGCATTCCTTCTTGCCTTCCTCCTCGGCCGAGCAGGTAGAATCGAATTTGTTGATGGACTCAATGCGTGAATGGAAATCGTTGATGTGAAGAATATTGAGTTCGTAATCGGCAAAGGCGGCGCCCGCGCTCAGCGCCAGCATGGACGCGGTCAAAAGACCGAAGCTGAAAGACTTCGTCATCCCTGTTCTCCTGATTGAGGCGAAAGATCCCCCTGATCCACGCCAATCCCTTCCAAAGTCCGCCGGGTCGGTTTCCCGGCGAGCAGATGTTCCATCAGACGATTCACAACCGCAAGGGAAAGCTGGATCAGAAGGGATTCTTTCCAAGAGGACCGGCACAAAAAAGCGGCCTCTTAAGCGGGCGTCATCTCCTTCGAGATGAGACCAGCATCAGCAGGACAAGGTGACCAGAAAGAGATTCGCACGGTAACCAGCACAAGACCGTCAGCGCATCCGCTCTTTTCAGCCGCGGCGGGAAAGTGTGAATTGTGCACCGGAATCCGAAGTGCAGTTGAGCTGGGTAGGATTGACGAGGGCGCAATTAACCTTGGACTGTGTCTTGCGCACCAGCGAGGTCATGTTGATCTCGACCAGTGTCGGCGAGGTATTGATATAGGTGCCGGAAGCAAGAAGCTGGTTGCTATCGGTCGTGCGGGTGGTGAAGGTACCGCCCTGGAACGTGGAGACGATGCCGTTCGGATCGCTCCAGCTGCCTTCAACGCCGTTGGCGGCGGGCGTGGCTGCAACCGGCAATGGCCGTGGCTCCGGCGAAACGCAGGAGGCAAGAGCGGCCGCTGCACCGACAAGAACGAGACCAGTTCTGATTTTCATAAGGCTTCTCCCGGCGAATCGGCGTGGCGGTCACCCGCCAAGTTCGGGCAAAACATGGCGTGCGTCTGCCATGATGGCAAGGCTTGGAGCAGTGGGGACGGCATTTATACAGCCAGCGTTACAAAAATGCCCGCCTCGCGGCGGGCATCTTCAAAGTTGCACTGACAATGTCAGCGAACGAGGATGTTCCTGAACTGCCAGGGATCCTTGGTGTCGATATCCTCAGGAAACAGACCGGGACGGCCGTCTAGTGGCGTCCAGTCGGTATAGTGGCCTTCGACCGGGCCGAGATAGGGCATCTGCACGTCGAGGCAGCGCTTGTAATCGATCTCGTCGGCTTCGACGATGCCGGCCTTCGGGTTTTCCAGCGCCCAGACCATGCCAGCGAGAACGGCGGAGGTCACCTGCAGGCCGGTGGCGTTCTGGTAAGGCGCGATGCGGCGGGTTTCTTCCAGCGACAGGCGCGAACCATACCAGTAGGCATTCTTCTCATGACCGTAGAGCAGGACGCCGAGTTCGTCGATGCCGTCCTCGAGCTCGTCCTCGTCGAGAACGTGGTGGACCGGCTGCGGGGTGCCGCCGTTGCCGAACATCTCATGCAGCGAGAGCACGGCGTCGTTGGCGGGATGGTAGGCATAATGGCAGGTCGGACGGAAGGTGACTTCGCCGTCCTTGTCGCGGACCGTGAAGTAATCGGCGATCGAGATCGACTCGTTGTGGGTGACGAGGAAGCCGTATTGCGGGCCGGGGGTCGGGCACCAGGTGCGCACGCGGGTGTTGGCGCCCGGCTGCTCCAGGTAGATCGCCGCCTTGTTGCCCTTCTTGTGCTTCTTGGCGTTCTTCGGCATCCACTGCTCGTGCGTGCCCCAGCCGAGTTCGGCCGGCTGCATGCCTTCGGAGATGAAGCCTTCGACGGACCAGGTGTTCCAGAATACGTTGAGCGGCTTCGGATGTTTTGTGCGCTGGGTGTCGCGCTCGGCGATGTGGACGCCCTTGACGCCGACTTTCTTCATCAGTTTGGCCCAGCCTTCGCGATCGTGCTGGTCCGGTTCCTCGAATTTGACACCGGTATCATTGGCGAGGTTGACGAGCGCCTGCTTGACGAACCAGGAGACCATGCCCGGATTGGCGCCGCAGGTGGAGACGGCGGTGGCGCCGCCGGGGTTTTTCGCCTTTTCCTTGCGCACCGTCTCGCGCAGCGCATAGTTGGTGCGGTCGGCATTGCTCATGCCCTTGTCGAAATAGAAGCCAAGCCAGGGCTCGACGACCGTATCGATATAAAGAACATCGAGCTTGCGGCAGAGCTTGATGATGTCGAGCGAGGAGGTGTCGACCGAGAGGTTGACGCAGAAGCCCTGGCCTTCGCCTTTCGTCAGCAGGGGCTTGAGCAGCTCCTTGTAATTGTCCTTGGTAACATATTCCTTGATGTGGCGAACGCCATGTTTCTTCAGGATCTCCATGTCGGAGGGTTCTTCACGCGGGTCGATGACGACCATCCGGCTCTTGTCGAATTTGAAGTGGCGCTCGATCAGGGGCAGGGTGCCGCGGCCGATGGAGCCAAAGCCGATCATCACGATCGGACCGGTAATTTCGGCATATACCGGATAGTTCTGTTCCGTCATTCTTTTCTCCTGTGGAAGGGGACGAAGGCGCTCAGCCTGAAGAATTCTTGTGAGATTGCCGCAGAAATTGCGAAGTGACCGGCTCTAACCACAAAACGCCGTCACAATAAAGAGCGTTGACGGGGAAAGGCCAAATATCGGCGCGACAAGATGCCTTGACCGAAAATCACCGCTTCAGGATTTCCAATCCTTCGACCGTCGTCGTTATCGCAAGTTCGGTGATTTCGTATTCGGCGACGCCGTGGGCGGTGAAGGGGTCGGCGGCGACATAGGCTTCGATTGCGGCACGGTCGCCAATGGCGAGGATCGCGCCGCCGGTGCGCGGCACCTTGCGGCCGGAGGCGAGGAACCAGCCTTTAGCGTAACCCTCCTTCACCCAGGCCATGTGCGGCTCCATGTGAATGTCGGCATCGTCGTTGGATTTGCGATAGGTGAGGGAGAGGATGAACATGCTCAATTCCTGAGGAGGTTTGCGCGGATCAGTCCACGCAGCGAGTTGCCGACATAAAGCGTGCCGGCTTCGAGATCGGCAAGGGTCAGATGGCCGACGCGGGCCTTGCGCCCGCAGATGAGTTCGGTGCGCAGCACTCCGGCGAGCAGGCCGCAGGAGATCGGCGGAGTGCGTAAAATACCGCTTCCGTCGTCTAGAAAGATGGAGGTGATGGTTCCCTCGCAGACCTCGTCGCGTTCGTTCAAGAGGATGACTTCGTCGGCTTCCGCCTGAGCATATTCGGAGCGCGCGGTTTCGTAGACGGCGCGCCGCGTGGTTTTGACCCGCAGCAGCCGGTCGGCGGAATCGAGGCGCGTTGCGGCGAGGCGAGTGGTCCAGACTGTATCAGGCGCCAACGGGACGAAGGGCGCGCTCGTCACCTCGATGCGGCCTTGTGCGTCGAAGGTCATGCGGATGCGCAGCGGGCCCTTTGCCTCACTGACGGCTTTATCGAGCTTCGCCGCTGCGCCGAGCGGTTGCGGAAAGCCGAGGCGGCGGGCGGAGCGGGAAAGCCGGGCGAGATGCAGGCGCAGGCGGATGAAGCCTTCCCCAGGCTGCCAGCGCAGTGTCTCGATCAGCGAGAAATCGGTCATCGCGCGATCCACTGGTCGCCGACGGCGAAGCGGGCCTTGAGCAGGCATTCCTCATATTCCGCCTCGGCGGTGGAATCGAAGACGATGCCGCCGCCGACATTGAAGACCGCCCTGCCGCCGCCAAAAAGCGTGACGGTGCGGATGGCGACGGAAAAACGCATGGCGCCGGTCGGCGAGATCATGCCGATCGCACCGCAATAGGCGTCGCGGGGACTATCTTCGAGCGCGTGGAGGATTTCCATCGCCCGTATCTTCGGCGCTCCGGTGATCGATCCGCAGGGGAAGAGGGCGGCAAAGATATCGCGGATCGATAGGCCGGGTCGCAGCTTTGCCTGCACATGGCTGACCATCTGGTGGACGGTCGGATAGGTCTCCACGTCGAAGAGCTTCGGTACATCGAGCGTGCCGACCTCGGTGATGCGGGAGATGTCGTTGCGCAGGAGATCGACGATCATGCGGTTTTCGGCCTGCGTCTTGATATCTGCCCGCATGGCCGCGATGATTTCGGCATCTTCGGCGGCGGTAGCGCCGCGTTTTGCCGTGCCTTTCATCGGATGGGTTTCGATCCAACCTTGCTCATCGGTGCGGAAGAAGAGTTCGGGTGAACGCGACAGGATGATCGGGCCGCCGAGATTGATCAGTGCACCGTATTTCACAGGCTGGCGTTCGATCAGCGACCAGAAGGCGGCACGAGGATCGCCGCTCCAGCGGGCTTTGACCGGCATGGTGAGGTTTGCCTGATAGGCGTCGCCGAGCCTCAGGTGCTGGTGAAGGCGGTTGAAATGCTCTTTATATATAGGGAAATCCCAGCCGGCCTTCGGTGCGGTGAGGAATTCCTCGTTTTCGAGACGCTGTTTCGGCTGGGCGAGCGGGTGTGTGTCCGGCTGCGGAGCATCGAATACGCCGAAACAGAGGAGCGGCGTTTCGCGACCTTCTCCGGCGAAGGCAGCGAGTTTTTCTTCGAAGAGATATCCGGCCTCGTAGGCCATGTAGCCCGCAAGCCATTTGCCCTCGGCCTTGGCCTCTTCCATGCGGACAAGGCCGGCGAAGAATTCGCTGCGCGTCCGAGCGACGATGATCTCAGCCGGCTTGGCGAAAAGCATCACCTCGTCGGTCGTGTCGTCGCGAAAAAGGATATAGGGTTGGTCGGCCACGCGACACTTTCAATTTGTTCTGCTCTCCATTGCTCGAGGTGAGATGGGGAGGGTGAGATACTTCCCTCTTCTCCCCATGGGGGAGAAGATACCCGAAGGGCAGATGAGGGGGCGGAGCGACGTCCTGAGCAGATGCGAAGGACAGCATCTGCTATGTCGCCCCCTCATCCGCCTGCCGGCACCTTCTCCCCCGAGGGGAGAAGAGACTCATTGCTGCCTCTCCGCTCCTGGCGACGAGAATTCACCCCTTGTCTAACGCTTCCAACTCATCAATCAGCCCTTCGATCATCGACAGGCCCTGGCTCCAGAACGACGGATCGGTGGCGTCGAGGCCGAAAGGCTTCAAGAGTTCAGAATGATGCTTGGTGCCGCCGGCCTTCAGCAGTTCGAAATACTTTTCCTGGAAGCCCTTCTCGGCCTTCTGGTAAACGGCGTAGAGCGAATTGACCAGGCAATCGCCGAAAGCATAGGCGTAGACATAGAAGGGCGAATGGATGAAGTGGGGGATATAGGCCCAATAGGTCTCGTAGCCCTCTGAAATATTGATCGCCGGCCCGAGGCTTTCCGACTGGACGGAGAGCCAGAGTTCGCCGATGTCGTCGGCGGTGAGTTCGCCTGCCTTGCGGGCGGTGTGCAGCTTGCGCTCGAATTCGTAGAAGGCGATCTGGCGCACGACCGTGTTGATCATGTCCTCGACCTTCTGGGCAAGCATCGCCTTGCGCTCGCGCCTGTCGGTCGTCTTTTCCAGGAGCGCGCGGAAGGTCAGCATCTCGCCGAAGACCGACGCGGTTTCGGCCAGCGTCAGCGGCGTCTGGCACATCAACGCGCCTTGCGCGCCGGCGAGAACCTGATGGACACCGTGGCCGAGTTCATGGGCAAGCGTCATGACGTCGCGCGGCTTGCCCATATAATTGACGAGCACGTAAGGGTGGGCCGAGGGAACCGTCGGATGAGCGAAGGCGCCAGGCGCCTTGCCGGGGCGAACCGGGGCATCGATCCATTGCTCGTCGAAGAAGCGCCTGGCGATATCGGCCATCTCGGGGGCGAAATTGCCGTAAGCCGATAGCACCGTGTCCTTCGCGTCGGACCAGGAGATCACGGCGCTCGACGTTTCCGGAAGGGGCGCGTTGCGGTCCCAGAAATTCATCTGCTCCATGCCGAGCCATTTCGCCTTCATTCTATAATAGCGGTGCGAAAGGCGGGGATAGGCTTCGCGGACGGCTGCGGCCAAGGCGTCGACAACCTCTCGCTCGACGCGGTTTGCCAAATGCCTGGAGTCGGCGATATCCTCGAAGCCGCGCCAGCGGTCGGAGATATCCTTGTCCTTGGCAAGCGTATTGGTGATCAGCGTGAAGATGCGGATATTCGCGTTGAAGGTTTCGGCGAGCGCCATGGCCGCCTTGCGGCGCACTTCCGGATCCTTCTCCTGCAGCATGTTCAGCGTCACCTCGAGCGGCACTTTCTCGCCATCGATCTCATAGCGAAGCTCCGCCATGGTTTCATCGAAGAGGCGATTGAAGGCGGAGGCCGATGTCATCGACTTCTCGAGGAAGAGCTGCTCCAGCCTGTCATCGAGCTGATAGGGCTTATCTTTGCGCAGGTCGATCAGCCAGGGGCGATAATGGCCGGCGTCGGGGTCATTGGCCATGCAGGCGTCGATCACGGCGTCGTCGATCCGGTTCAGCTCGAGCGCGAAGAACAGGAGATGGCCCGAGAATTCGGTAATCTTGGCCTGGACGTCGCCGTAGAGCTTGCCGTTTGCCGGATTGGTGGTGTCGGAAAAATAAGTGAGGCCGGCAAAGGAGCCGAGGCGGCCCATGATGTCGTCAAGCGCCTCATATTCCTTCAGCGCCGCGCCGATGCCTTCGGTGCCGGTCTTCGCCGCTGCTTCGGCGAGTTTGCCCTTCCACTTTTCTTCGAAAGCGACCGCGGCCTTGCCGGCCTTTTCCATGTCGGCGACGAAGGCGGTGGACGTGGCGGAGGGATAAAGATCCTGCAGCTTCCAAACCGGCAGGTCGCCGAGCGCCGGATCGGCCGCTGCCCCGGCTGGCGTTGCTGGCGAGAAAGAAAACCCGGCGTGCAGGGGCTCGATTTTCATGGGCGCAATTCCTCTCCACTTTATGACAGGTCTGCTTGAATAAGCGCGAGAAGGCCCCGCATCAAGGGTCTTTCGGCGCATAAAAGGCCTCGCTTCGGCACGAAATCGGGCCTTCGCAATCGTTAAAATGCAATTATTTCTCAAAACTGGATGTTCAAGCCTTTCTGCCAGAGTGCGCTTCATGGTTTCGCATGAAGTGGAGCGACAATGACCGGTTACAATGAGCTCAAGGGAGCAGGGCAAATCCTCGTGGTCGAGGACGACCCGGTGCAACGCCGTCTGCTCAAGAACGCAATCGAGCGTCACGGCCATGTCGTGCACCAGGCCGAAAACGGCCGCATCGGCCTGGAAATGGTCAAACGCGACAGCGGCCTTTTCAATGTCATCGTGCTCGATCTGATGATGCCCGAGATGACCGGCCTCGAGTTTCTCGATGCGCTTCACGAATTCGGCACGCAGATCCCGGTCATCGTCCAGACGGGCCAAGGCGGCATCGAGACCGTGGTGCAGGCGATGCGTGCCGGCGCCTTCGATTTCGTCGTCAAGCCGGTGTCGCCCGAACGCATCGCCACCTCGATCTCCAACGCGATGAAGCTAGACCAGCGCGAGGTGAAGGCGCGGGCCGGACGCCGGTCCCGCTCGGGCTCCGTCGGCTTCGACGACATTGTTTCGGCCAGCCCGGCGATGATCCGCGTCATCGATCTGGCCCAGCGGGCGGCGCAATCGAACATCCCGGTCGTGCTCGAAGGCGAATCCGGCGTCGGCAAGGAGTTGGTGGCCCGCGCTATCCAGTCCGGCGGCGACCGCTCGAACAAGCCTTTCGTCACCGTCAATTGCGGGGCGATCCCGCACAACCTCGTCGAAAGCATCCTCTTCGGCCACGAGAAGGGCGCGTTTACCGGCGCGACCGAACGTCACATCGGCAAATTCATGGAAGCCGATGGCGGCACCATCTTCCTCGACGAGATCGGCGACCTGCCGCTCGAGGTGCAGGTGAAACTCCTGCGGGCCGTGCAGCAGGGCGAGATCGAGACGGTCGGCGCGCGCACCGCGCACAAGGTCAATGTCCGGCTGATCTCCGCCACCAACAAGGATCTGATCGAAGAGGTCAAGAGCGGGCATTTCCGCGAGGACCTCTATTATCGCCTCAACGTCTTCCCGATTACCATTCCGGCTCTGCGCAAGCGCAAGGAAGACATCCCGCATCTGGTGCGCGTCTTTACCGACCGCTTCTCCAGCGAGCAGAAGAGCGGCCGCCGCATGACCGTGAATTCAGGCGCGTTGGCACTGCTGACCGCCTATGATTGGCCGGGCAACATCCGCCAGCTCGAAAATGCGATCTTCCGTGCGGTCGTTCTCGCCGAAGGGCCGGAGCTGACGGAGGCGGATTTCCCGCAAATCGCCGCCCAGCTTCCGGAATATGAAGTGGTTGACCACCTGGCGCTCGTTGCCGACAATACCGGCCTCGACCCGGATGAAGCCTATGGCGAGGAATACCGGGCGCCGATGCCAAGTGAGGTGCATCACCGCCTGTCGGAGACTTCCGAAAACGCCATTGCCAGTGTCAATCCCTCCGGAGATGTACGCAAACTTGCCGACGTTGAGGAGGAGCTCATCCGATTCGCGCTCAAATTCTATCGTGGGCAGATGAGTCAAGTGGCGCGCAAACTTGGCATCGGCCGGTCCACACTTTATCGCAAGCTCAAAGATTACGGCATAGATCCCGATAATCCCCAGAAAGATGCGGCTTAGGCCTTATTTATTAAGACTCGGGCAACCACGATTTGTTACTGATCATAAACCACTTGTTAGTGGCTCGTTCACTATGTAAAGAAAAGGTTGATCATGTGTGGCATTTTTGCCATCGTGTGACCGCATTTGACAGTCATCTGGGACAGTACGGGACATTGTCTGTCTGACGGGGATCGAGTTGCCGAATCTGAATGGGAATTCCAAGCCTTCGCGCTTGAGCTGGCGTTCTTTGTGCGCCGACATTTGCGGAAAGGCAGTGAGGACGGCGGCGGCCGCCCTTCTTGCGCTTGCGGTTTCCTCGCCGGTATTGGTCGGTACGCCTTCCCAAGCAGCGGGCGAAACCCGCAGCCTCAAGCTTTATTTCATCCATACCGGCGAAAAAGCCGTCATTACCTACAAGCGTAACGGCAAGTTCGACCCAAAGGGTCTGGAGCAGCTGAACCGGTTCCTGCGTGACTGGCGCAAGAACCAGCCGACCAAGATGGATCCGCGCCTGTTCGACCTGATCTGGGAAGTCTACCGCCAGAGCGGTTCGCGGGACTACATCAACGTCGTCTGCGGTTTCCGTTCGCCGGCAACCAACGAGATGCTGCGCGGCCGCTCGCGCAATTCCGGCGTCGCCGAAAAAAGCCAGCACATGCTCGGCAAGGCGATGGACTTCTTCATTCCCGACGTCAAGCTTGCGACGCTCAGGGCCATCGGCATGAAGATGCAGATCGGCGGCGTCGGCTTTTATCCGAAATCCGGTTCGCCCTTCGTGCACATGGATGTCGGCGGCGTTCGCGCCTGGCCGCGTATGAGCCGCGACGAGCTTGTCCGGCTTTTCCCGAACGGCAACACTATTCATATTCCGGCCGACGGCAAGCCGCTGCCCGGTTATCAGCAAGCGATGGCCGACTACAAGCGCCGCGTCAGCGGCACGCAGATCGAGATCGCCAGTGCTTCCGAATCGGCGCCGAAGCATAAGACGCTGTTTGAGGCGCTGTTTGGCGGCGGGGCTGACGAACAGGAAGATGATTCCGACGATTCGGCTCCCGTTGCTGTCGCCAAGGCGACGCCGCCGAAGACGGAGCCTGCTCCTGCCGAGCCGCAGCAGACCGAAGTCGCAGCCCTGAACGCGCCCGTGCCGCAGGTTCGCCCGGCTTTCAGCAACCAGCCGGCCGGCAGTGAAATGGCCAGCGCACTGGTGGCGCCCTCTTCGGGTAACGCCGCGCAGCAGGCCCTCGTCGCGGCGCTTCCGGCCGATCAGGCCCAGCCACAGCAATTCGCCGATCTCAGCGCCTACAGCATTCCCGTTCCCTCGCTTCTCGGTCAGCGCCGCGCGCCGGGTGACGCCGAGGTCGCGTCGATCGATCCGAACATGCAGAACGGAATGCCAGTTCCCACTCCGGTCGAGCGCCCTGCCGTTGCTGAAAATCTGCTTGCTGCGGCGGATGCCGATCCCGAAGCGGAGGCAGACGAGGCCGATCAGGATGGCGACCTGTCTCCTGCCATCGCCGCCGCGCTCGAGCAGCAGAACAAGGATACGCAAAGCCAGGTCGCCTCGCATGAGCCTCAAATGAGCGTGGAGCAGGCAATCGCCGCCGCGATGCCGCAAAAGGCGCCCGCCGAAAAGCCGTCATTGCAGCTCGCTTCCTTGGCGCCGGCGACGAAGTCGGCAAGCTTCGGCGATGCTTTCGACGCCCCGGCTGCCGAGAGCCCCGCGCCGCAGCCCCTCCCGGTCAAGGGCCGCCGTCCGACGCAGAAGGAAGCCGCCGCAGCCGATGCCAGCCGCGCGACTGTGCGTACCGAGCCGAAGCTGACGCAGAAGATGATCTCACAGTGGGCGCTGACCAATGCCCGTCTCGAAATGGCCTCCAAACAGGTCAAGGCGCCGCGCTTCGTCAGCCAGACGATGCGCGCCCAACCGACCGCTGTCTATGCCGAGGGCTTCAACGTCAAGACCGCCTCAGTTGACCCGGCCCGTTTCAGCGGCAACGCCGTCAACTTCATGGAAGTGCGTAAGTTCAATACGAACTGAGCTTGCTGATCGCGTCAGACCGAAAACCGCCGGAGCGATCCGGCGGTTTTCTTGTGACTATTCGATTGGCTGGACAGTTGGTTTGCCAGCAAGATCCGGCGCAAAAGAAAAGCCGCCGGAAGGTCCGGCGGCTTTTATCGAAGCAGCGACGTCGGCGAATCATCCTTCCGGCGGCGCTTCGATCATGCCGAGCGCGTGCAGATAGGTGTCGAGGATGGCTTCCTCCTCGATGCGCTCCTGCTCGTCCTTCTTGCGCAGCGCCACGACCTTCTTCAGGATCTTGGTATCGAAGCCCATTCCCTTCGCTTCGCCATAGACGTCCTTGATGTCGTCGGCGATGGTCTTCTTTTCTTCTTCCAGCCGTTCAATGCGCTCGATGAAAGCGCGAAGCTGATCGCGGGCGACGCCATGAGCATCAGACATCGTGTTCTCCTGATTTTTCGGTGATCAATTCGGGATGCACGTGACTGCCGCGAAGCGGCGTCACGGTCAAGCCTGTTAAAGGCCAAGCGGACTATTTGTGTGGCTTGTTCAGCTCAAATGCCGCCTTTTGCACAGGCGAGGCCTCCCTCTGGTGGAGGTTCTTCCAGTCCTCGTAGGGCATGCCGTAGATCATCTCACGCGATTCGTCCCGGCTGACCGGAACACCTTCGGCCTCGGCGGCTTCGCGATACCAGTTCGACAGGCAGTTGCGGCAGAAGCCGGCTAGGTTCATCAGATCGATGTTCTGGACGTCGCTGCGGTCACGAAGATGCGCGATCAGACGACGGAAGGCGGCGGCTTCGAATTCGGTCTGTTGTTCCTTGCTGAGCGCAGTCATCTCGCTCTCCTTTCATTCCGTGGGCCTCAATAGGGGCCGGTGCGCGACGGATGGACGTCGTATTCGTGCATGGCCGGATCCGCATTCATCGCTGCAAAAATCGGCGCCAGGCGCTCGGCCCATGCCGATATGCCGGCTTCATCCGCGATCAAATCCTGACGCACTTCGAGCAGGGCATGTGGGATTCCTGTCACCATACAATGGCGGTACATGGTATCGCCCTTCAAAGCGCCGTCATAGGGTTCGTTGTCGCCGACTACGAGATCGGGATCGGCGCGCAGCATGTCGAGCAGCGGGCCGACCGCGCGCCGGTCGCTGTCCCAAAGAACGGCGGCGTGCCAGGGTCGGGGAATGCTCTTCCATGCCGGCGTGAAAGAGTGCAGCGATAGCACCAGCGGTGCCTTGCCGGTGCTATTCGCCACCGCGTCGATCGTGCCTGCCACGGCCTCGTGGTAGGGGCGATGAAAGGCTTCGATCCGATAAATCCACTCCTGCGGCGTGATCGGGTGATTGCCTGGTATGACGGCGCCGTCCGAGATCTTCATGATCAGGGTCGGGTCGTCCTCCCCTCTATTCGGGTCGATCAGCAGCCGCGAGAAACCGCCGAGCACTGCCGGTATGCCGAGCCTCGCTGAAAGCTGGCGCGTCAGGCGCTCGATGCCGATGTCATAGGCGATGTGGCGGGCGAAGGCAGACTCCGGCAGGCCGAGCCTTTCATACCGGGCGGGAAGGCGGTTCATCGCGTGATCGGCGAGGATCACCATGCCTTTGTCATGTTTTCCGGGTAGAATTTCGAAGGATTGGAAGTCGTCCATGAAGGAATTGCCGTTGCTCATTGCCAGTCGCGCCCAGTGATTGCATGAGCCCGCGACCGGTTCAAGCGCGACGGGCGGCGACAGCGGATATGAACCTTTGCGGACCGTTATGAAAGGGAATATAATCGATTAGCATTGCGTTGACTTTCGGATGGCGGCGGCGCAAGAAGGCACGGATATGAATAACCGTGGAGCTATTTGGGAGCCGTGTTGATTCAAGCCGCGCCAAGTTTCCTCACGCGGTCCGGACCGCTGGTCCGACTCGCCCTGTTTGCTCTTGCAGCCGCCATGCCGTTCTTCATCGCAGATGCCGCACGCGCCGACTTTCGCGTGTGCAACGGAACGCAAAATCTGGTTGGGGTAGCGATCGGATACAGAGCCAAAGACGGCTGGATCACGGAGGGCTGGTGGCAGGTGCCGGCAACAACTTGCGCCACGCTGATCGAGGGAGAATTGCAGTCGCGTTATTATTACCTCTACGCAGAGGACGCCGCCCGGGGAGGACGGTGGACGGGGGACGTGCAGATGTGCGTGGCGGAAAACGAATTCAAGATCTCGGGCGTGCAGGATTGTTATGCCCGGGGCTACCAGAAGATGGGATTCAAGGAATATGACACGGGCCGCCAGGGCAGCTGGATGGTTCAACTCTCCGACACCCCAGGGACGCAAGAAAGTCAGAATTGATGAAGCGTAATCGCAAAGTTAAAATCCTCGCCACCCTCGGGCCCGCCTCCGCCGAGGAATCGATGATCGAGAAGCTGCACCAGGCTGGTGCCGATGTCTTCCGCATCAATATGAGCCATGCGAGCCACGACCTGATGCGAACGCTCATCCAGCGCATCCGCTCGGTCGAGGCGCGTTCAGGCCGGCCGATCGGCATTCTCGCCGACCTGCAGGGACCGAAGCTGCGCGTCGGCAAGTTTACCGACAGCAAGGTCGATCTGAAACCCGGCCAGACCTTCACGCTCGACAACAATGAAGCGCTCGGCGATGCCACACGCGTCTACCTGCCGCATCCCGAGATCCTGGAATCGGTACAACCTGGCCACCGTCTGCTGATCGATGACGGCAAGCTCTGCCTGCGCGCCGACAAGTGCGACGGCAAGAGCATCGTCACGACGGTGGTGTCCGGCACGCGCATTTCCGACCGCAAGGGTGTCAGCCTTCCCGACACGTTGCTCGGCGTCGGTGCGCTGACCGACAAGGACCGGTCCGATCTCGACGCTGTGCTCGCCACCGACGATGTCGACTGGGTGGCGCTTTCCTTCGTCCAGCGTCCAGACGACCTTGCCGAAGTGCGCAAGATCGCCCGCGGCCGCGTCGGCCTGATGTCGAAGATCGAAAAACCGCAGGCTCTCGAGCGCATCGAGGAGATCATCGAGCTTTCCGACGCTCTGATGGTCGCCCGCGGCGATCTCGGCGTCGAAATGCCGCTCGAATCGGTTCCAGGCATTCAGAAGCAGCTGATCCGTGCCTGCCGCCGTTCGGGCAAGCCGGTTGTCGTCGCCACGCAGATGCTGGAATCGATGATTTCAGCGCCGGTGCCGACACGCGCCGAAGTATCAGACGTCGCGACCGCCGTCTTCGAAGGCGCCGATGCCGTCATGCTCTCGGCCGAATCGGCCTCGGGCGACTATCCGGTCGAAGCCGTCTCGACCATGGCCTCGATTGCCACGGCCATCGAGCGCGAGCCGCATTATCCCGGCATCATCTATGCTCAGCGCGCCCAGCCGGAAGCAACCGGCGCCGATGCGATCTCGCTTGCCGCCCGTCAAATCGCCGAAACGCTGAAGCTGTCGGCGATCGTCTGCTACACCTCGTCGGGCACGACGGGTCTCCGCGCCTCGCGCGAGCGCCCGCAGGTGCCGATCCTGGCATTGTCGCCGATCATCAAGACGGCGCGCCGGCTTGCCATCGTCTGGGGCCTTCATTGCGTCGTCACCCATGACGCGACCGATCTCGACGACATGGTCAACCGCGCCTGCCGCATCGTCGCCGACGAAGGTTTCGGCAAGCCGGGCGATCGCATCATCATCTCGGCCGGCGTGCCGCTCGGCACGCCGGGCGCCACCAACATGCTGCGCATCGCCTATATCGGTTCGGACGGCCAGAGCGGCGTCTGATCCGATCGCATCTGTGATGAAGCCTGCTGCCTAAAAGGGCGGCAGGCTTTTTTCGTTCATGTGACCAGGCATTGCCAAGGGATGCGGCGCATGCAAGTCTCGATCCTCGGGTTTGGAGGGATCATCATGGATATCGTCACTCTTTTGGCTTTCGCGGCCGTTTCCTTCGTCGGTATCGCCACACCAGGACCGACAGTGCTGCTGGCGTTGACAAATGGTTCTCGGCATGGGCTGCGCCGCGCGGTCGCCGGCATGGTCGGCGCGGTTCTTTCGGATTTCGTCCTGATCGGCGCTGTGGCTGTCGGACTCGGCGCGCTGCTTGCGGCATCGGAATTCTGGTTCTCGATGCTGAAATGGGCGGGTGCCGCCTATCTCGCCTTTCTCGGCATCATGCTCTTGCGCTCGAAGGGCACGATCGACGCGGCGCTGAAGTCCGATGAGGCGGCCGCGAGATCGACCTTTTCGATCGGGCTGAAGAGTTTCATGGTCGCGGTGACCAACCCGAAGGGATATCTCTTCTTCTCCGCCTTTCTGCCGCAGTTCATCGAGCCCACCCAGCCGCAGACGGCGCAGTATTTGCTGCTCGCCCTTGTCTTCGCTGTGCTCGATTTCATCATCATGTTCGGTTACGCTTTCTTCGGCTCGCAGGCGGTCCGTTTCCTGAAAACGTCAGGCGCCTTATGGCTGGAACGCGCATGCGGCGGCGCGCTGCTCGCCCTTGCGGGATCGCTTGCCTTTTACCGTCGGGCCACCGCCTAAACTCATCGGGCCAAGGACATATGGCCGACGCGGTAGGTCTGCGCGTCATCGCCGATCTCGGGAGGCTCCCGCCACAAGCTGAAGCGTATGCGGGTCCATGTCGTCGGTTCGAAGCCGGAGACGGAGGCGAGTGCGCCTGCCGCCAGATCGGCTTCGGCCTCTGCGATTTCGGCCCGCCGGAGATCGGCAAGCGGTGCATGGGCTTCAGTCTGCAGGATATTGCGGGTTGCGAACGCGGCAGCGGCGATATCGGGCGAGATTTGCGCCTTCCATACGATCCAGGTCTTTACCTGCGGCCAGCCGAAGGAACTGGTGAGCGCCTGGAAACCCGTGCCGCAGAGGAAGTCGCCTGCCCGTTCCGGCCTCCGCCAGAGGTAGAAGGGCGCATACAGGTTGTCGCGGCTGCCGAATTCGCCGATGCGGGCGCTGAGATAGGCTTTGAAACCGAGATTGGGGAAGCCGTCGAGCAACCGCCCCTTGTCGCGGATGCGGCGATCGATGATCGACATGTCGTAATCGGCCGGCAGGGTAAAGCTGTATTGCATAGCGATCATGGCCGTGCCTCCACTGGATCCAGCCATTCGACAAAGCTGCCATTTTCCGCCGGCTGGATGCTGATATAGGTGAGCGGGCTGTCAGCGGCGGCGCCATGCCAGTGGCGTTCGCCGGGCGCAAACCAGACCGCATCGCCGGCACGCAATTCCTCAACCAAGCCGCCCTCGTTCTGTGCCAGGCCCTGTCCCGCAAGGACATAGAGCAACTGCCCCTTGGGATGGGTGTGCCAGCGGGTGATGGTGCCCGGATCGAGCGTGGCACGCATCGCGGTATTTTCGCCGTCGGTGCCTTCGAGCAGCATCTCAACCCAGAAGGGCGCGGTTGCCACGCCTTCGGGCGAGCGGGCCACCTTACCAGGTCGCCTGACGGTCATCGATTTCGGGTTCGCAGCGCTCATTGCCGGCCTCCGGCTATCTGCAGCCGCCAGTCTGGATCGGTCATTTGGGCGATTCCGTTGCCGAAGGACCAGTCCTCAGGCGCGCTGGTGCTGACGACGATCATCAGGTCTTCCGGCCGAAGGCCCGGCGATTGGGTCAGCAGCTCGGCGAGCCGCCGATACAGCGCTGCTTTCATCTCCCCCGTTCGCGGCCGGCCGATCGTGACTGAGATATAGACGAAATCGTCCGAGCGAGGGCCGGCAAGATAGCTGCGGTCGAAGATCAGTTCATTCTCATCATGCTGATGGATGGCCTGGAAGCGGTCGTTTTCGGGCACGTCGAAGGTCTCGACCAGTGCGCGCTGGACGTTGTCGGCAAGCGCTGCGAGATATTCCTGTGACTTGCCTTTGCGAAGAGAGATGCGAACGAAGGGCATTGGGATCTCCATGGTTCGGGCCGTCGGGCGGCCTTGACAACAGCATCATCGCAGCACAGGATGATGCTGAAAATCAGAATTTTATGGATCAAATATCCCAAAATTTGGAACAATACGATGCGGCGAACGATCTTCGATCTCGATGTGCTGCGGACCTTTTCGACCGGCATGGAGCTCGGCAATTTCGCCAAGGCGGCGGAAAAGCTTGGGCGTTCGACGTCAGCGGTCAGCGCGCAGCTGAAGAAGCTGGAGGAACAGGCGGGCACCCCAATCTTCCGCAAGGCGGGTCGCGGGCTGGCGCTGACCGATGCCGGCGAAACGATGCTCGGTTATGCCAGACGGTTGCTGGAGCTCAATGACGAGGCGGCGGCGGCCGTGCACAGCATCGAGCTGGAAGGCTGGGTGCGACTGGGTCTGCAGGAGGATTTCGGCGAGAGCTTGTTGCCTGAGGTGCTCGGCCGTTTCGCGCGGGCCCACCCGAAAGTCCGCATCGAGGCGCGGGTGGTGCGCAATGCCGAACTTCTCGAGCGGGTCACCTCAGGCAAGCTCGATTTGGCACTCGCCTGGAGCGACGGGAAATTGACGGCGCATTGCGAGCGCATCGGCGAAGTGCCGATGTGCTGGATCGGGCCTGCCGAGGGACAGCCCGGCTGGCATGCGGCAAGCGGCGAGCCGATGCCGCTTTCCTCGCTGGAGGCGCCGTGCCTGTTGCGCAGTGCGGCGACCAAGGCGCTCGACGCAGCGGGAATCTCCTGGCGGCTCGCATTCGTCAGCCCCAGTCTCGGCGGCCTCTGGGCAGCGACGGCGGCGGGTCTCGGTTTGACCATCCGCACACCGATCGGCCTGCCGGCGAAGGTCCGGGCGCTCGCGCCAGAGGCAATCGGCCTGCCTGAGCTGCCGAAGCTCGGCCTGGTGCTGCATAGAGCCGAAGCTGAGCTGCAACCAGCTGCGGCGCGGCTTGGCGAACTGGTTCTACAGTCCGTGCATGGCGCGCTGCACGGGACGGCAGGCTGATCTCTCGATTGCCTCTGCGAGCGCAGGCCCCGATCAATGAATCCGCCCTGTTATTCAGCCGAAGCGTTCCAACGCCATAGCGAAGATGTCGGTATCGACATTGCCGCCGGAGGTGACGGCGACCACGGTATCGCTTTCCAGCGCCTCGCCGTGGAAGAGGGCGGCAGCCAGCGCCACGGCGCCGCCCGGCTCGACGACAATCTTCAATCTAACGAAGGCCAGCGCCATGGCGCGCAGCGCTTCGTCGTCGGTGACGACGATGCCGGCGCCGGCGAGGCGCTGCAAGATCGGGAAGGTGATCTTGCCCGGCTCCGGTGTGATGATCGCATCGCAGATCGAACCCGACATGGAGGCGTTGCGTTCGATCCTGCCGGAGGCGAGCGAGCGGGTGGTATCGTCGAAGTCCCTAGGCTCGCAGGGACGGACGCGAAAGCCGGGGGCGCTGGCTTCGAGGGCGAGCGCGATGCCTGACGTCAGTCCGCCGCCGCCGCAGGGAACGAGCACCTCGGCTTCAGTTATACCTTCTTCTGCCGCCTGTTCGGATATTTCGAGACCAGTCGTGCCCTGACCGGCGATGACAAGCGGTTCGTCGAAAGGTTTGATCAGCGTCAGGCCGCGCTCGGCGGAGAGCCGGGCGCCGATTTCGTCGCGATCCTCGTTGGCGCGGTCGTAGAGTACGACCTCGGCGCCGAAGGCGCGGGTATTGGCGATCTTCAGCTTCGGCGCATTGCTCGGCATGATGATGACCGCGGGCACGCCGTGCAGCTTGGCGGCAAGCGCGACACCCTGCGCATGATTACCCGAGGAGAAGGCGATGACGCCGCGTGCGCGTACTGCCGGGTCGAGCCCGGAGACGGCAGACCAGCCGCCGCGAAACTTGAAGGAACCCGAATGCTGCAGACATTCCGCCTTCACGAACAGGCGCCGGCCGGCGATCTCGTCCAGGAAGGGGGAGGAGAGAAGCGGCGTGCGGCGCGCGAGACCGCGCAGTCGAGCGCGGGCGGCAACAATCATTTCAATGCTGACCATTCGAGAATCGTCCTGCTTGCGGCGTCGCTCATGCATAGGACGGGGCAAACGCTTTGTGAACGGTGACTTTGTCACCGTGACATGAATGACCATGCGCAATGCCCGGCGGCTCGCCGACCGTCAATAGCCGCCCGCCGAGCCTTCTGTCGCGCGGGCGTCCATGGCGCCGTTGTAACGAGCGCCGCCGCCCTTTTCGATGGCGGCAAGGCTTTTGCCGCCGACGAGGATGCCAGCGGCCTGGCCCCAGAGCGGCGCGCCGTTGCCGCCGTCGAAGCTATAGCCCATTGCCGCAAGCGTCTTTTCCGTATCCGGCGAGAGCGCATAGGGCTCGAGATAGACCTTGTCGGGCTGCCATTGGTGATGAAACCGCGGTGCGTTGACCGCCTGGCTGATATCCATGCCAAAATCGACGACATTCAAAATCGCCTCCAGCGTGATGGTTATGATGCGCGAACCGCCGGGGCTGCCGATCACCATGAAGGGCTTGCCGTCGCGGGTGACGATCGTCGGGCTCATCGAGGAGAGCGGCGTCTTCTTCGGAGCGATGGCGTTGGCTTCGCCCTGAACGAGGCCATAAAGGTTCGGCACACCCGGCTTGGAGGTGAAATCGTCCATCTCGTTGTTGAGCAGAATGCCGGTGACGGGTGCCACGACCGCTGCGCCGAAGGAGCCGTTCAGTGTATAGGTGACGGCAACCGCATTGCCCTCGTCGTCAATGATCGAATAGTGGGTCGTCTCGTTGCTTTCCTTGCCGCCGAGCGGTTCCAGGTTGGCCGAAGTTCCGGCCTTGTAGGGATCGATCTTTGCTGCGATCTCCTTGGCGTAGCTCTTGTCGAGCAGTTTTTCGACCGGATTGTTGACGAAATCGGGATCGCCGAGGGCCGCGTTGCGGTCGACATAGGCGTAGCGCATCGCCTCGACCATCACATGCACGGTTTCAGCCGAGGCGTAGCCGAGATAGGAGAGCGGATAACCTTCGAGGACGTTGAGGATCTCGCATATGATCACGCCGCCGGAAGAGGGTGGCGGCGAGGAGATGATGTCGTAGCCGCGGTAATTGCACTCGATCGGCTTCAGCTCGCGCACGGCATACTGCTCGAAGTCCTCCTTGGCGAGGATGCCGCCCTTGGCCTGGCTCGCTTTTACGATCGCCTCGGCGGGGGAAGCCTTATAGAAGGCGTCCGGTCCTTTTTCCGAAATGGCCGCCAGGACTGCAGCGAGATCCGGCTGCGCAAGCTTTTCGCCGGAGCCATAGGGCTTGCCGTCCGATTTCAGGAAAATCTTCGCCGCCGTCTCGTCCTTGGCAAGGCGCTTGGCGCTGCCGGCAAGGATCGCCGCGTCACCCTGTTCCAGCGTGTAGCCCTCCTTGGCGAAGCGGAGCGCCGGCCCGATCAGATCCTGGCGTGAGCGGGTGCCGTATTTCTCGCGAGCCGTCTCGAAACCCATGACGGAGCCCGGAACGCCGACGGCGAGATAGCCATCAAGGCTGGCCCGCGGCACGATATCGCCCTTAGCATCGAGATACATTGTCTTTGTCGCGGCGAGCGGCGCGCGTTCGCGGAAATCGAGGAAGGTCTTGGTGCCGTCTTTCAGGCGGATGGTCATGAAGCCGCCGCCGCCGAGATTGCCGGCCGAGGGATAGACGACCGCCAGTGCATAACCGACGGCGACCGCTGCATCGACGGCGTTGCCGCCGCTCTTCAGCACCTCGACGCCGACATCGGTCGCCAGATGCTGGGCGGTGACGACCATCCCGTGTTCGGCTTCGACCGGTGCGGGCGAGGCCGCGAAGGCCGTCGTCAGAGTTAGCGACAATGCCGATATGACGGAGATCGTCCCGATATGCAGGCGGCCCATGATTTCCCCTCCTATGGACAACAACGGAAAGACATATGGGGCTGCTGCGGTCCGCGGCAATGCGAGGGGCAGGCTTTATGCCGGATCCAGATCCAGCAGTTTGGCGAGTTTGCTGTTGGTATCGTCGTCATCGAGCGGCGTGTAGACGATGAGCTTCATCTCGGGCCGGTTCGTCAGCGCCAGGCCGGTGTGTTCGAAGGACATGCGGCCCATGACCGGATGATCGATGCGCTTGATGCCGGATAGCGGGCTGATCACCTCGTGGCGCTGCCACCAACTGCGGAACTCGTCACTTGCCTGCATGAGCAGTGCAATCAGCCGCTCGAAATCCGGATCGCCGGCATAACGAGCACTGTCGGCCCGGAACATCGCGAGGGAGACGCGGGCAACCGATTCCCAATCAACGAGCAGCCGGCGATGTGCAGGGTCGACGAAGAGACGATGCATGATGTTGCGCTCGTCGCGCTCAAGCGTGTCATAGCCACCGAAGAGCACATCGGTTGCGCGGTTCCAGGCGAGCACATCCCATCGCCGGCCGAGCACATAGGCCGGTTGATGGGTCAGATTGGCGAGCACGCGCTGCAGCGACTCGTCGACGTGTTCGGGTGTTGTCGACATCGCCTGTACCGCCTGGCGATTATTGAGGGTGAAGAGGTGCCGGCGCTCGGCATCGTCGAGGCGGAGGGCATCGGCAAGGGCGTTTAGCACCTGTGGGGAGGGGCGGACGTTGCGGGCCTGCTCCAGCCATGTGTACCAGGTGGTGCCGACGCCTGCGAGCATGGCGAGTTCCTCGCGCCTCAGGCCTGGAGTGCGTCGGCGGATGCCTTCCGGTAAGCCGACGTCAGATGGCGCCAGCCGCTCGCGGCGTGAACGCAGGAAGGCCGCGAATTCGCGGCGGCGGGCTTCGAAGACGTCGGTTTTCTGATCCATGGGTCCGATCATATCAGTATCGATACCAGGATAAAATTGGAACTGTTTGCCGTTTTCATTGGGCGCATGGTGCCAAAGTCGCAGGTGATCCCCGCCTGCGGATCAATGAGTTCAAGGAGCAGCATCATGACTTTGCAGCATGTGGTCATCATCGGCGGTTCATCCGGCATCGGCCTTGCCACAGCAAACTTACTTTTGAAACAGGGATACGCGGTCACCATCGCAAGCCGCGACGGCGAAAAACTCGCGGCCGCACAAGCTTCGCTAGTCGGCGATCTGCGCACCGTCGTGCTCGATGCGACGGAGTTTTCAAGCCTAGCAAGAGTTTTTGCCGGCATCGGCACCTTCGGCCATCTCGTGCTGGCGATGGGCAGCGGCCATGGCGCAGGTCCCTTCGCAACGCTCGATATGGCGGATCTGCTCGCCGGATTTCAGACCAAACTCATTCCGCATGCGGCTGCGGCACAGGCGGCACTACCCTTCCTTCAACCGGGCGGCAGCATCACTTTCGTCTCTGCGGTCAGCGCCCAAGCGGCGATGCCCGGCACGGCGGGGCTTGCCGCCGTCAATGCCGGAATTGAGGCGATGGTACCGGTACTAGCCGTCGAGTTGAAGCCGCTGCGCGTCAACGGAGTCTCACCCGGGATCGTCGATACGCCCTGGTGGCATTTCCTGCCATTCGAGCAGCGCAGCAGCGTCTTCGCGGATTTCGCCGGCCGCACGCCGGTCGGCCGTGTCGGCAGGCCGGAGGATATCGCGCAGACGATCGCATTCTTGATCGAAAGCGGCTTCATGAGCGGTCATGTCGTCACCTGCGACGGCGGTGTGCGGCTCGGCGCCTGAGGGAGGTTGCGAGCGCCCCGCCGAACATCTTGCCAGCGGGACGTTCGAGTCCCGAGATGTCGCGCACCATGCCGGGCTCCTGATCAGAGACCACGGAGTTTCGGTCGCTCGGTCGCGTGATGGGGCGGCGAGCCTCTCTTCGGCTCTGCGGGCGGCCGACTGGAGGTCGCGCGGCTCGCCGGCGATCTTTTCCATGGCGGCGATGGCGACGTCGGTGGCGAGATAATCCGGCTTATGGCCGACGCCGCGGACCGTAACGAGTTCGGAGCCTGCGATATCGCGGGCAAGGCCACGCGAATGCAGGTGTTCCCAGACGATCTCGTCGCGGTCGCCTGTGATGATGACGGTCGGCGCGGTGATCTGCGAGTAGAGCGGCGACTGCTCCTTCACGTAGGCGAGCAGTCTTTTGAAATCGGCTGCATTGTTGTGGAAGGTGTTCGGCCGCAGCACCAGCGACGGGCCGGTTTTTTCGATGTAGTCGGCAGGGCGTGGATTGGGACGGAAGACATTCAGCGTGCCGCGCTCCAGCCGGCTCAGTCCAAGCGGAACGACGACGGCGTGGTTGAAGAGCCAACCGATGACCGGCACGGTCGCCACATGATAATACCAGTCGATGCCGCCGGGCCACGGATGGGTGGCCGGCGCGAGGAAGAGCAGGCCGGCGGTCTTATCCGGGTGGCGCAGGCCGAAGGCGGCGGTGATCGCGCCGCCGAAGGAATGGCCGACGATGATCGCCTTCTCGATGCCGCGCTTTTCCATCAGTCGGGCGATTGCATCGGCCTGGCCCGAGGGTAGGGCGTTCTCAGGTCCGCCGCGTTCCGAATAGCCGTGACCGGGACGATCAACGAACAGCATTTCCGCCCGGCCTTCGAGCAGTGCGCGAAAAGCGACGATCTGATCGAGCAGATTGCCGCTGGCGCCGTGAATGAAGACGAGCGCCGGCAGGTCCGCATTTTCGGGACGCTCGACATGGACGGCGTTCATGCGGTAGCCGCCGACATCCGTTAACTCGCCGATATTCGGATAGGTCTGTTCGAATTGCCGCGCCTTATAAGAGGAGTAGCCGATGATGGCCGCGAGCGGGGCGAGAAGAGCGGAAACTTCGGCAAGCATGATCTTAACGGCGACGATCGATGGATTTTGCGGGGGACGATCGTGTCAAATTCCCTCGACAGTTCTAAAATTGCGCGCTCTGGGCGCAGGTCAAGCTCGGCGATCCTGCTTCAGGTTCGATTGCCGGCCAGTTTTTCCGCAAGCATGTTGACCTGCTCCTGCGCGGTGCGATCGGCGGGATAGATATCGAGGAACCGTTCCCAGGCCTTCAGGGTCAATTGATCATTGCCGGAATTGTTGAGGATCGCGGCCATGCCGGAGAGCGCGCCGAAATGGCGTGGCTCGATATCCAGCACATGCTCGATGTCGGACATCGACTTGCGGTAATTGCCCATGATGAAATTCAGCGTGGCGCGGCGATTCCAGCTCTCGGCGTAATCGGGCTTGAGGGCAATCGCCTCGTCGAGGAAATCGAGGGCGGCGGGATTGCGTTTTTCCTCGATCGCCTTGTCGGCCCATTGCATCAGCAGGTTCACGGTCGCACTGCCGGAATCATTCCACTCCAGGCGAATTTCATTGGCGATGCTGCTGGCCTTATCAGGATCACGCTCGCGTTTCAGCTGACTGAAGAGCTGATCGAGACGCTGCTTCGGCGAACTAGTGGCATCCCTCCGCTCGACAATGACGTTCTTTTCCGCCGCGGCGACCGGAAACGGGGAGGTGGAGAGGATGAAGGCGAGCGGCAGCACCGCTGACGTCAAAGCAAAAAAGCGCATGGCGGACATATTAGTCCGCCAGCGCCGAAGATCAAACAAATTAGCCGTGATCACCGCAGCGACCCCCGGATGTCCGTTGCCGCACTCTGAGCGGCGCACGATCCGGATTCGCGCAATCAGCCCTGACGAGCCTTGTAGCGCGGGTTCAGCTTGTTGATGATGTAAATGCGGCCCTTGCGACGAACCAGACGGTTGTCACGGTGACGTGCCTTGAGCGACTTGAGCGAATTCTTGATCTTCATTTTTCTGATCCGCGATCTCTATGGGGGAATTCACATTCGCCCGTAACTTTAACAATCAAAAGCGCGCCGTCGGGGCGCGCTCTTTAGGTGGGGGTGCAGATACCTCGTCACCTCCAGCGTGTCAACCACGTGACGGTGTTTTTCCCAAGCCGCACGGCCGTTTTCTCATCCCGAAACCGGCAATTTCGGCGCCAATGTCGTGACATGACCCATCTTGCGGCCGGGGCGCCACTCGCTCTTGCCATAGAGGTGAACCAGCGTGTCGGGACGCTGCAGCCAGTCGCGGACGGCAAGGATATCGTCACCGACCAAATTCTGCATGACGCAGTCGGAGTGCCGCTCGCCATTGCCGAGCGGCAGGCCAGCGACAGCGCGGATATGCTGCTCGAACTGGCTGACCACGCAGGCGGCTTCCGTCCAATGACCGGAATTGTGGACGCGCGGCGCCATCTCGTTGGCGACCAGGCTGTCATCGGCGAGCACGAAGAATTCGATGCCGATCACGCCGACATAGTTCAACGCGGCGAGAATCTTTTCCGCCGATTGACGAGCGACCTCCGAAGTCGTCGCCGAGATTGCGGCCGGAACGGTCGAGGTGTGGAGGATGCCGTTGCGGTGGACATTCTCGGCGGGATCGAAGCAGACGACCGTCCCATCCGCGGCACGCGCGGCGATGATCGAGACCTCTCGCTCGAAGGCGACGAAGCTTTCGAGGATGAGCGGCACTGCCCCGAGCGCGGCATAGGCGCCGTCAGGATTGTCGGCGGGCGAGCGGAAAACCTTCTGCCCCTTGCCGTCATAACCGAGACGGCGGGTCTTCAGCACGCCTTGGCCGCCGAAATCTTTCAGTGCGGTTTCGAGATCGGCCTGGCTGTCGACTGCATGAAAGCGAGCGGTTGATATGCCGCAGCCGTTGAGGAAGCGTTTTTCGACGAGCCGATCCTGGGCGGCCTCGAGCGCCTTGGCAGGCGGATAGACGGCGATGCTTGCCGAGAGCGCTTCGGCGGCTGCGACGGGCACATTCTCGAATTCGTAGGTGACGACGTCGCAGGCGTCTGCCAGCTCGGCCAGCGCCGCCGGATCGTCATAGGCGGCGACGATCTGCCGGTTCGCCAGTTGGGCGGCGGGGCAGTCGAGCTGCGGCTCGAGGATGACAGTGCGGAAATTCAATCTGGCGGCGGCGATGGCCAGCATGCGGCCGAGCTGGCCGCCGCCGACAATGCCGATCGTTCCTATGGTCATTGGTCGTCCATTGGATATTCGGCGACGGCAGCACTCTGGCGCTCGCGCCATTCGTCGAGCCTGTCGGCAATCTCTTCGTCGGAAAGGGCCAGCACGGCGGCCGCGAGAAGAGCGGCGTTGACCGCACCCGCCTTGCCGATGGCGAGGGTCCCAACCGGAATGCCGGCCGGCATCTGCACGATGGAAAGAAGGCTGTCCTGGCCGGACATGGTCTTCGACTGAACCGGGACGCCGAAGACCGGCAGCGGCGTCATCGATGCGGTCATGCCCGGCAGATGCGCCGCACCACCGGCGCCGGCGATGATGACCTTGAAACCTTCCGCACGTGCGCCCTTGGCGAAATTCATCATTCGCTCGGGCGTACGGTGCGCTGAGATGATGCGCGCATCATAAGCGATTTCCAGCGCTTCCAGCGTGTCAGCCGCGTTCTTCATGGTCTCCCAATCGGACTGGCTGCCCATGATGATGGCGACGAGTGGTCTATCTGTCATCCTGCGACCGTTCCTTTCAGGCAATGATATCGGGAACGATCTGGTCTTCCAGCTTGGAGAGCTTGTCCTTGATGACGAGCTTCTTCTTCTTCATGCGCTGGATTCGCAGAGCGTCGCATCCGGTCTCGATCATGGCGTTTATCGCAGCGTCGAAATCCTCATGCTCCTGGCGCAGACGCGCCACCATGAGCCTGATTTCCGCCTGTTCCTGATCGGCCATATGCATTCCCCGTTATCGTCCTCGGACCTTGTCCGATCTGCCGATGATTTCCGCAAGCTCCTATCACCAAATACGGGTAACGGCTAGTTAGTCTTGATCATGAATTTGCCATCTCTTCTTCATCTTTTGGCCTTCGACAAGCCGTCAAAAATATGTCACAGTCCGCCCCGTTGACACCTTGATCCCCGACGATGATGGTCGGGGAGGGTAAGAGGAAGGAAGGGTCAAATGACAGTTGAAGCTCATCTTGAATCACTCCAGAAAAAGCACGTAGCACTCGAGGAGGAGTTGCACGCGCTCAGAACAGCTCCCTCTATCTCCGATACCGAAATTGCCGAATGCAAGCGCCGCAAGCTGCGCATCAAGGACGAGATTCAGCGTCTCAAGTCATCCGTCCATTAATCCTCCCAGGAGATCGCCGGTCGATCATCTTGCGTTAGAAGAGGTAAATCCATCCATTCCGCCTAAAATCAGCAAGATCCGGTGATCTCATACCAGATTTGCGCCAGTCCGATGCTTGAGGCATTGCGGCTGGCGCTTTCACGAGGGCATATTCGAGTGGTTTCATGTGATCGCAGCGTGTCCCACGGCGGGGACGCGCATCAGGCCCAGAACTGATCCAGCCATAAATTGAGCTTGTCGAAGCCTCGGTTGTTGACCGTGTAAATGCGCTTCGTGCCTTCCGAGGTCACCGAGACCAGATTGCTGTCGAGCAGCGCCTTTAGGTGTTGCGAGACCGCCGGGCGGCTGATCGGCAGCCCTTCGGCGAGCTCGTTGACCGTCCTTGGAGCGCGACGCAATTCCTCCAGCAGAAACCGCCGGTTCGGATCAGCAATCGCCGAGAAAGGGTCCGTGTTCGACATGCTGGAAAAGCTACGTCAAACCGGCCCTTCCGGCAAGGAAATTGTGCATTGCAGCGTAGCGTGGCCTTTGTCAGCCGCTAAGGCCCTCGCGCGCGATCAGAAAGGCGGCGATCAGGGCCATGGCATACATGAAAGGATAGAATATCTCCGGCTTCATGCGCCGCACGCACCAGGCGCCGGCAAGGGTAGCGAGTGGCGCGAAAGGCAGCAGCGTCGCCGAAGTCGCAAGATTCTGCGTGTCAAGCTGGCCGAGCGCGAAATAGGGGACCAGCTTGATGGCGTTGAGGATCGCGAAGAAACGCACGCTGGTGCCGGTATATTCGCGTGGCTGAAGTTTGAGCGGCAAAGCATAGATCTGGAAGGGGGCGCCGCCTGCATGGGCGACGAAGCTGCCGTAGCCGGAGAAGGCGCCCCAGAGGCCGGCGGCCACCGGCCGCTGGCCACGCGGCGGAACCACCTTGCCGGCACCCGGGCCGAAATTGTTCCAGAAATAGCGGAGGCAGAAGAGGATCGTCACCGCGCCGATGACGACGCGAAGGACGTTGCCGGGAACGAGCGCCGAGGTCGCCCAGCCGAGGGCAATGCCGAAAATTGCGCCCGGCAGCATGATCCTCAGCGTCGCCCAATCGCCATGCCTGCGCCAGATGACGAGCGAGATCATGTCCATGAAGACCAGGATCGGCAGCAGGATCGCCGCGGCTTCGAGCGGCGAGACGACCAGGGCGAGAAATGGCAGGCCGATCAGCGACAAAGCGTCGCCCATGCCGCCTTTTGCTAGGCCGACAAGCAGAACCGCGGGCACGGCGGCGTAGTAGAATGACAAGTCCTGCGGCATGCTTTCGACGTCCTCCTCTTGCAAGCCTCCTCTAACGGAACTACTCACACAAAACGAGTGCGGATCCGTCCTTTCGAGAAGGAATTCGCAGGAAACGGAAAGACCTCATGACCGAAGCCGAAAACCGCTGCCGCCTGGTGCTCATCGTCCCCGATATCGCCGACGCCGATGAACAGGCAAAGATCGTCGCCGATGCGCTGAAGGGCGGCGATGTCGCCTCCGTCATCGTGCCGCAATACGGGCTCGACGACGGCGCCTTCCAGAAACATGCCGAAAAGCTGGTGCCGGTGATCCAGGATGCGGGGGCCGCCGCGCTGATTGCAGGCGACAGCCGCGTGGCGGGACGGGCGAAGGCGGATGGCCTGCATATTACCGACAACGCCCAGGCACTGTCGGAGGCGATCGACAAACACGCTCCGAAGCTGATCGTCGGCGGCGGCAATGCCAGCGACCGGCACAATGCGCTGGAGATCGGCGAAGTCAGGCCGGATTATATCTTCTTCGGCAAGCTCGACGGGGATATCAAGCCGGAGGCGCATCCCAAGAACCTTGCGCTCGGCGAATGGTGGGCGTCAATGATCGAAATCCCCTGCATCGTCATGGGCGGCACCGATCCGGCGTCGGCTCTTGCCGTCGCTGAGACCGGAGCAGAGTTCGTGGCGCTGCGGCTGGCGGTATTCGGGGAGCCCGGCCGAGCGCCGTCCATCGTTGCCGAGATCAATGCTCTGCTCGACGAAAAAGCGCCACGGTTTGAGGATTGAAATCCCGCTCATGCCGATCCTGCCCGCCCGCCCTTTGAAATATCTGCTTGCCAGCATGGTCGCCCTCACTGCGGGCGGGTCTGATATCGCCGTGGCGCAGGCACCGGACAGCGTCATCAGCCAGCCAGGCACCGCGCCGGCGTCAAGCTTTCGCACCGACCGGCTCCCCAACGGGGATGTGAAGCCCTCGGATGGCGTCGGCGTTTTCGACCGCATGGGCGCGAAGTTGCCCGACCTTCCGCCGGAGAAGGACTACAAAGGGCCGATTGACGAGGCGTACGGCGCCTTTCAGCGCGGTTACTATCTGACCGCGATGGACAAGGCGCTGCCGCGCGCCCAACTGGGCGATCCGGCGGCGCAGACGCTGATTGGCGAAATCCTCTCGCAGGGTCTCGGCGTCAAGAAGGACGTGAAGAACGCCGCCTTCTGGTATGGCAAGGCGGCCGAAGGCGGCGATCCTGCGGCGATGTTCAAATATGCCCTGATGCTGATGGAAGGCCAGGGTGTGCCGCGCGACAAGGCCAAAGCCGACGACTATATGCGCAAGGCCGCCGAAGCCGGCAATCCTTCAGCCGAATTCAACTGGGCGCAGATCCTCGTCGCCGACAATCCCGGCGAAAAGGGGCTGAAGCTCGCGCTGCCGTTCTACGAGAAATCAGCCGAGCAGGGCATTGCCGATTCGCAATATGCCGTGGCGCAGATCTATGGAACGCTGAAGGACCTGCCGCAGGAAAAGAAGCAGCTCGCCCGCGAGTGGATGGCGCGCGCAGCGCGTGCCGGCTTCGACACCGCCCAGCTCGATCTCGGCATCTGGCTCGTCAACGGCGTTGGTGGCCCGAAGGATTACGTCAAGGGTTTCGAATGGCTGAAACTTGCCGCCAATGGCGGCAATGTCGTTGCGCAGAACAAGCTCGCCCATCTCTACATCAACGCCATCGGCACGCCGCCGAACCCGATCGAGGCGGCGAAATGGTATGTGCTGTCGCGCCGTGCGGGGCTTGCCGATCCGGCGCTGGAGGATTTTTATCTCGGCATCGAGGACGATCAGCAGAAGGCGGCTATAGATGCCGCCAACAAATTCCGGCGGCGATAGCCGCCGCGGTTTTATGCTCTAGAAAAGCGCGTCGGCGAAAAGATCCTCGTCGTTTTCGGCTTTAGCGGTCTCGGCAAGCGCTGAAATACTCTCCTCGCTTGCCGGGATGATGTCGCGATGAATGTTGCGCTCCTGGACCATCGTATAGAGCTTGAAAATCTTGCGGTCGAGCGGTGCGATGACCTCCGCGAGATCGGAGATATCGGCGACATCGGTGCCGGCGACGCCTTCGAGCGCATCGGCGCAGCGGGCAAGGACATCGCCGAGTTCGTGCTGGAAGTCGAGCTTGCCGATCAGCAGGCCGATCTTGGCGGCGACCTCGCGGCCGTTCTCGGCGAGCACCTTCAGCTCGTTTTCCATGACATTGGCCGCGGAACGGATGTTGCCGACGGCCGAGGTCAGGCTCTCGCCCAGTCCGCCGGCGGTGGCCGTGGTGGGAGCCACGCGCCCGGCGGCGGCTTCGAGCGCCGGCAGGCCGTTGACGATGGCGTCGGCGGATTCATCGAGTTTGCCGGCGAAGATGCGCAGCTCGGCGGTGACGACGTTGATCGATTTGCCTTCCTCGCCAAGCCGGCTGCAGCGCAGATTGGTGTTCAAGGCCATGTAATGGATGTCGGTCCTGACGACGCGAATGTTGACGATGGCTTCGGAAAGCTTGGCGGCCGTGCCGATTGTCGTATGGCTTACCTGGTCAGCCTGCAGGCTTGCCGTGTCGACCTGCTTGACGATCTCGTGGGCGGCAGAAACGCTGGATTCCAGTGCGCGCATGAAATTGCCGCCGGCTTCGCCGCTTTCGGTGCCCATTTGATCGCGCAGCTTGAGGATTTCCCGCATGTCGTGGTCGAAACTCGCAATCGTCTTGACGACGTTCTCCGAATCCCGCTGGAAATTGACGCACATGTCGCTCATCTGCGCCGCTGTCAGATGGTGAACGACATTCTGGAGACGCTGGCGCGCACCGGCGTCGAGCCCGGCGCCATCTTCGCCGGCGAAGAAATCTTCAAGCAGCGAAAAGGTTGCCTGTACATGTTCGATACGCTGACGGGTGATATCGCCGATTTGCAGGGCTGATAGAGTCGAGCTGACCTTGCTCTGGACGCCGCGTGCGATCGCGCCGACCTCGCGGGCGAGGATGCCGAGATTTTTGCGGTGTTCGGCGATCTTGGCGGCATCGTCGCGCAGGGCTCCGGCGACGGCCGGAACGGTATCGGCGTAGCTCCTGGAGACGTTAGCCCCGAAGGAAGCGGCGAGTTTGACCTCTTTCTCGAGGCTGTCGAGATGGGCGGCGAAGCGATTCACCTCATCGGTGCCCGAATAGATACGTTCCAAAATCTCCTGCGCAAAGCCGGCGAATTCGACAAGGCCGGCGCCGGTGATCTTTACAGTCACGGCAAAGGTTCTGAGATAACGCATCGTCTCCTGCATATCGGCGACGTGCTTGCGCAGTTCCCTGCCGGTTTGCGCCAGCGAGATGAGCGCCTGCTGGCGATTTTCTTCGGTGACCGGCAATGCAGTCAGGCTTTCCACCGTGGCGCGGAGATCGGCGCTGGTATCGCTCGCCTCGTTGTCATCGAGTGCCTTGGCGACACTTTCGAGCGAATTCAGCAGGCGGTTGAGGACATCCATCACCGACAGCAGCACCGACCCGCCCTCGAGAAAACGCTCCTCGACTTGGCTGCGGGCGGATTCCAGGATCTGACTGATCTCCCGCCCCGATGTGTAGGCTGCAGCGTTGGATGTTACCAGAGCGTGTGCCACATTTATACCTTTTCTTAAAACGCAGGCCATTTTGACTCTATTTCTACGGGCAGGATGGAAATGTCCGGTAAACGCGCCAGACTCGCCTGCGTTGTGATTAATGAAAGGTGTGAGACAAGGCTTTCGGTGCGGCGCATGGCAAGTGAGATCATTTAAGATTTTGTTCTTATTCTATTATTTCCGAGCTTAGAGAGAAGGATACAACTTATTCTCGATAAGAATTAGGAGTCGCGGAATGCGCTTCACGTCGGTTTTCTACAACCTCTGTTTACGCTGCATTAACGCTGTCGTGAGAGTCCTCTTAGGGTCGAAAGTATTTCTCGGGCCCAGGAGGCTGCATTGGATACTCAGAGTCAATATTGTGAATCTATAACTTTGCCAGACGTGCTAAACATTCGGCACGCGGCTGAATTACACACCAAGATCAATGACGCATTTGGTAGTAAAGATACCATCCTCTTTAGCATTCCTGCTGATGCTGAAGCTGATCTGAGTTTCATCCAACTTATGGAAGCGGCCCGCCGTCAGGCAAAAGCCGCCGGAAAGACGCTCAACCTTTCTTCTCCCGCCAGCGGCTCCGTGTTGAACGTACTTGAGCGTTCCGGTTTCATCGAATCCTTCGATCATGAAGACTTAAAGTTTTGGTTGCATAAAGAGGTGACATTATGAGTGCCAACATCCTGACGGTAGACGATTCCGCCAGCATCCGCCTGACCACAAAGGTCACGCTGACCAATGCCGGCTACAGCGTCACCGAAGCGGTCAACGGGGCGGAAGGCCTCATTGCGGCCAAGGGCAGCAGCTTCGATCTGATCGTGACGGATCTCAACATGCCTGTCATGGACGGGCTGACGATGATCGAGGAACTGCGCAAGGTGCCGGCGCAGGCCGGTGTTCCGATTATCTTTCTAACGACGGAATCTGACGCCGACCTCAAGGCACGTGCAAAGGCTGCCGGCGCGACCGGCTGGCTGACCAAGCCGTTCGATCCGGAAAATCTCGTGAAGATCGTGAAGAAGGTTCTCGGAAGATGAGTACGCTCGACCCCGTCGCCGTATTCCGCACGGAGGCTGCCGAATGCCTCGAAGCGATCGAGACCGGCCTTCTCGACCTCACGCACCAACTCGACAATAGGGATCTCGTCGACGCGGTATTCCGCGGGCTTCACACGCTCAAGGGATCGGGCGCGATGTTCGGTTTCGAGGCGCTGGCGGCCTTCACCCATCATTGCGAAACGGCCTTCGACCGCGTTCGAAAGGGCGAGGTCGCGGCCACCAGCGAACTCGTCGCCGCCGTTCTCGCCGCCCAGGACCATATGCGTGCCCTCGTCGATCAGCCCGACGCCGATCATGGCGACACCGGGCACAAGCTTCTGGCACAGCTGCAGGCCGCCGTCGGCGCAAAGGCTGCGGCGCCAGCCACCGTCGCAGCGCCCGTGCAGGAGGCGTCGACGAAAAAGACGAGGAACAGCTGGCGCATCCGCTTCAGCCTGCCGGCCAATTCGATGGCCAACGGCACCAATCCGCTCGGCCTGCTGGACGAACTGCGCGATCTCGGCGAATGCACCGTGCGCGCCGACACTTCGGCCATTCCGCCCCTCGATGAGCTCACGCCGACGGAACTCTATATTTCCTGGGATGTGACGCTGATTAGCGAGCAGGACCGTTCAGCGATCGACGACGTCTTCATCTTCGTGCTCGACGACATGGAACTCAGCGTCGAGGAGATCGACGGCACTGTAGCGGCAACGGCCGCTCCGGCTGAAACAATGCCGGTGCCTGCCGCTGCCGCCTCAGCACCACCACCGCCTGTCCCGGCGGCCGCCGTGCCGGAATTTCGTCCCGTCGAAGCGGTTCCCGTCAAGCGTGAGGCACCCGCCGCCAGCCAGGCGAAGGCTGCCGAGAACGTGCGCGTTCCGGCAGAGCGCCTGGACGAACTGATGGACCGCGTCGGTGAGCTCGTGATCGCGCAATCGCGCCTCAGCCAGCTCGCGAGCGCCAGCACCGATATCGCACTGCGCTCCGTCTCGGAAGAAATCGAACGTCTGTCCGGCGAATTGCGCGACACGATGATGGTGCTGCGCATGGTGCCGGTTGCGACCCTCTTTTCCCGTTTCCGCCGCCTCGTCCACGATCTTGCCCGCGAGACCGGCAAGGTGATCGAATTGGTGACGGAAGGCGAGAGCACCGAGGTCGATAAAACGGTGATCGAACGGCTGGCCGATCCGCTGGTGCACCTGGTGCGCAACTCGATCGATCACGGCCTCGAAGTGCCCGCCGACCGCCTTGCCGCCGGCAAGGCCAAGGCCGGCACGGTAACACTTTCGGCCCGTCAGGCCGGTGGCGAGGTGATTATCTCGATCAAGGACGACGGCCGCGGCATCAACCGTGAACGGGTCCGCGCCAAGGCGGAATCCTCCGGCCTCATCCATCCGGGCCAGCCGCTTTCGGACCCCGAGCTCTTGCAACTGATCTTTGCTCCCGGGTTTTCGACGGCGGCGGCGATCACCAATCTGTCCGGCCGCGGCGTCGGCATGGACGTGGTCAAGAAGACGGTCGAAGAGCTTCGCGGCGCGATCGATATCGTCAGTGTGCCCGGACAGGGTTCGGAAGTGTCGCTGCGCATTCCGCTGACGCTTGCCATTATCGACGGTCTGTTGGTGCGTGTCGGTACCGGCCGTTACGTCATCCCGCTTTCGGCCGTCGAGGAATGCCTCGAACTGTCGCTCGAGGAGGATCTGCGCTCGCGCGGCCGCAGCTTCATCTCGCTACGCGACAGCCTGGTGCCGTTCCTGCGCCTGCGGGATCTTTTCCGCACCGGCACGAAGCCCGACGTGCACCAGAAGGTCGTCGTCATCTCGACCGGCACGGAGCGCGTGGGCCTCGTCGTCGACCAGATCATCGGCGACCATCAGACTGTCATCAAGTCGATGTCGAAACTGCACAACGACGTGGCGACTTTTTCAGGCGCCACCATTCTAGGCGACGGCAGCGTCGCCCTCATTCTCGACGTCGGGCACCTGGTTGCCGCGGGTCAGCAACAGGAGGCGCAATTGCGGGTAGCAGGATGAGTGCAGCAGCAACAGCCGAACGTTTCGACAATCATTGGAGCTATGCCGAGGAAGTCGAGGTCCTGACCTTCGATCTCAACGGCGAGACTTTTGCGCTGGAGGCGGTCATCGTCCAGGAAATCCTGGATCTGCTTCCGGAGACGGCGGTGCCGGGCAGCCAGCCCTTCGTCGCCAGCGTCATCAACTTCCGCGGCAAGGTCATTCCGCTCGCCGACCTGCGTCTCGCTTTCGGGATGGAGGCGACGGAGGCGACGATCGACAGCCGCTTCATCGTCATTGAGATCGATCTGCAGGGCGAGCCGACGCTCGTCGGCCTCAGAACCGATAAGGTGAACGAGGTGACGACGCTCGCAAAGATCGCGAGCGAGGCGCCACCGAGCGTCGGCATGCGCTGGCGGGCCGACTACATCAACTGCCTGGTGAAGAGGGGTGGAGAGTTCATCATTCTCCCGAATCTGCAGGCGATTTTTTCATCGCGACATGACGCAGCTGGGGCCGTCAGTTGACGGCACGTAATCCAAGAGGGGTTGGGACGATGAGACTGACAATCAAGACGAAACTGGTGACGGCGTTCACCTTTATTATTCTCATGTTATTGGGCACTGCCGCTTATGGCATTTTCAGCCTTGGATCACTGAACGATACCATCGGAAATCTTCTTGCCGGCCCGGCAGCCCGCCTCGACCTTGCGCAGCAGATCAACATCGCGCAGCTCGAAGCCATCCGCCAACAGAAGAACCTGCTCACCGCCCGTACTTCCGAAGAAAGTGCCCGTGCGACCGACAAGGGCAACGCGGCTCGTAAGGATTTCAGCGATGCCTTCAACCAGGTTCTGGCGCTTGCCACGGAAGAAGGCAAGGCGCGTTGGGCGCGTATTGCCGAGCTTTCCAAGGCCTTCAACGCAGCCGACGACCAGATCCGCGACTATCTGAAGGCCGGCAATGCGGACGGTGCCAACACTATCTCCATCACGACGGCGCGTGCCGCCGCCAACGATATTGACTCGACACTCGCCGAAATTCTTGCGCTTGAGAAGCAGCGCATGAAGACCGCCGACGCCGATGCCGACGCGCAGTATGCGACCACACGCACGACGATGATTGCCGTCGCTGTCGTTGCACTGCTGGTTGCCGCGATCACGGCCTTGTGGATCGCCAGCACGATCAGCAAAGGCCTCGGCCGCGCCAACACCGTGGTTCGCGAAGTGTCCGAAGGCGACCTGACGAAAATGGCCGATATCACCAGCCATGACGAAATCGGCGAGCTTCTGGGCAATGTCAACATCATGATCGAACGCCTGCGGGGCGTCGTCACCGATGCGCTGTCGGCCGCGGAGAACGTCTCGTCCGGCAGCCAGCAGCTTTCGGCGAGCTCCGAACAGGTGTCGCAGGGCGCCACGGAGCAGGCCGCGTCCGCCGAGGAGGCCTCCGCTTCGATGGAGCAGATGGCCGCCAACATCAAGCAGAATGCCGACAACGCCGCCCAGACCGAAAAGATCGCCCGCCAGTCGGCCAGGGACGCCGAAGCCAGCGGCGAAGCGGTAACGCGCGCTGTCGACGCCATGCGCACGATCGCCCAGAAGATCGGCATCGTGCAGGAGATCGCCCGTCAGACCGATCTGCTGGCCCTCAATGCCGCAGTCGAAGCCGCACGCGCCGGCGAACACGGTAAAGGTTTTGCCGTGGTCGCCTCGGAAGTGCGCAAGCTTGCCGAACGCAGCCAGTCGGCGGCGGCCGAAATCAGCTCGATGTCCGGTGATACCGTCAAGGCCGCTGCTGATGCCGGTGAGATGCTCGGCCGCCTGGTGCCCGACATCCGCAAGACGGCGGAACTCGTTTCCGAGATCAGCGCCGCCTGCCGTGAGCAGGATATCGGTGCCTCGCAGATCAACGAAGCGATCCAGCAGCTCGACAAGGTGACGCAGCAGAACGCCGGCGCCTCAGAGCAGATGTCGGCAACCTCCGAGGAGCTCGCTTCCCAGGCGGAAGAACTGCAGACGTCGATCGCCTTCTTCAAGGTCGATACGACGGGCAGCGCGCGGTCCGGCGCCCAGAAGATGCCGGCGAACGGCTCAGCCAAGGTGGTGAAGGCCCCGGCCCGCAAGGCTCCGGCGCAGGTCCAAAGCCAGGGCCGCGGTCAGACGGTTTCGGCTCAGCAGCAGCGTCTCAAGGGCTTTGCTCTCGATATGTCGATGGGCGGTCCGGACGCCAGTGACGACGACTTTCGGGAAAGCGCGTAGGCGCTTCCCGGGGCGCGCATAGCGTTCCGCCGGCGAGGCAGCTGAGCCGCCTCCGCCCTCATCGGAAATCTCGGGCCGCTCCGGTGGCCCGAGGCGGAATGTCCCCAACGCGTGTAGGCGTTGGCGCTGCGACGATAGATGTCCGGCTGCCGGGAAGTGAATGCAGTCGCTTTCCCTCTTTCAGACACGTCACTCTGAAGTTCGGCGTTCCCGGATCGGAACGTCTCTCTATTCAATCGTTTTGGCGCATAAAATGGGGTATCACATGCGTTTCACTATCAAACTGAAATTAGGTCTCGCTTTCGGGATCATGACGCTGCTGCTGATCGGCATTGCGGTTTATGGAAGCTTCAGCCTCGGCACATTGAACGAGGCGAGCGGCAACATGATCAACGGCCCGATGCGCCGGCTGGAACTGGCGCTGAATGCAAACATCGCCGAAGTTAACGCCATTCGGGCTCAGAAGAACGCGCTGCTTTCCACCGATCCGGACGCGGCCGCCGGTTTCTACAAAGAGGCCGATCAGAATCTGCAGGCCATGTTCGACGCTGTCGACGCCGGCTTGGCCATCGCCTCTCCGGAAGGGAAGCCGCATTGGGAGAAGCTGCGGAGCGTTGGCGGGAAATTCCGCGAGAAGTCCGCCGAGCTGCAGCAACTCGATGTCAGGGGTGACAAGGCAGGCGCCCTGGCGCTTTCACTTGGCGATCTCCGGGCGATGACCGGCGACATGGGCGATGCGATCGCAGCCCTCACCGAGATCCAGCGTAAAGGCATGCAAGCGACCGATCAGTCGAACAGCGATCTTTACAATTCCACCAAGCTCATCCTCACCACAGCATCCGGGCTCGCCGTGCTTGTGGCGCTCGGCGCCGCATTATGGATCACGCTCGGCATCAACAATGGTCTGAGAAAGATCACGAGCGTCGCAAACGCCGTGGCAATCGGCGATCTCAATCAGAAAGTCGATGTCAGGACCAATGACGAGATCAAGGACCTCATCGAGACGGTCAACACCATGACCGCCAATCTGCGCGCGACCGCCGCCCTTGCCGACCAGATCGCCACGGGCGATCTGACCACCGATGCCAAGCCTCTCTCGGACAAGGACTCGCTCGGGATTGCGATGCAGAGCATGATCGCCAATCTGAGGACCACGGCGGGGATTGCCAACCAGATCGCCAATGGCGATCTCACCGTGTCTCCGAAGCCGCTTTCCGACAAGGATGCGCTGGGCCTTGCGCTGGAGCAGATGGTCGAGCGGTTGCGCGGTGTGGTCGCGGACGCGATTTCGGCCGCCGAGAACGTCTCCTCTGGCAGCCAGCAGCTCTCATCGAGTTCCGAGCAGGTGTCGCAGGGCGCTACCGAGCAGGCGGCTTCGGCCGAAGAAGCTTCCGCCTCGATGGAGGAGATGGCCTCCAACATCAAGCAGAATGCCGACAATGCCGCCCAGACCGAGAAAATCGCCCGGCAGTCGGCCAAGGACGCGGAAGCCAGCGGCGAAGCCGTCGCCCGAGCGGTTGATGCCATGCGCACGATCGCACAGAAGATCGGCATCGTGCAGGAGATCGCCCGTCAGACCGACCTCTTGGCTCTCAACGCTGCCGTCGAAGCCGCACGCGCCGGCGAGCATGGTAAAGGTTTTGCCGTAGTGGCCTCGGAAGTGCGCAAGCTTGCCGAACGCAGCCAGTCGGCCGCTGCCGAAATCAGCGCCATGTCAGGCGACACAGTGACAGCCGCCCAGGAAGCCGGCGAAATGCTGGGGCGCCTGGTGCCTGATATCCGCAAGACGGCGGAACTCGTTTCCGAGATCAGTGCTGCCTGCCGTGAGCAGGATATCGGTGCAGCCCAGATCAATGAGGCGATCCAGCAGCTCGACAAGGTGACGCAGCAGAACGCCGGCGCCTCCGAACAGATGTCGGCGACGTCCGAAGAGCTCGCTTCGCAGGCGGAAGAACTGCAGACCTCGATCGCCTTCTTCAAGGTCGATATAGCGGGTGGGCGCCGCGATCGCACACAGGGCGCCAAGATGACGGTTCGTAGCCCGGCCCCTGCCGCTCGCAGGCCGGCGGCCAAGAAGCCGGCAACCGACAGCGTTGCAGGCCAGCAGGCCCGCGTGAAGGGCTTTGCCCTTGACCTGTCGATGGGCGGCCCTGACGCCGGCGACGACGATTTCAGGGAGAGCGCATGACGCTTCCCAGAGAATAGGCGGCTTTCCCTTGCAACTGTCGTGGGCCAGCCAGCACGGCCCGCGACGCAATTCCGGCGCCCCGGGGGCGTCGCCACGGAAGTCCGCCAATTCTTCTTACCTGTCTTCGCCTGCCGGACTTTCTTTGCTGCATGACGCCGCGCGCCCGGTCCACATCATTCCTTCGCTCTCAGAGAGGAATATTGAGATGCGTATCACGATCAAACTCAAACTCGCAGCCGCATTTGGTGTCGTCATACTATTGCTGGTGGGTAGCGCGATTTATGGCATCATCAGTCTCAGTTCGCTGAACGACGCTGTCGGCAGCCTTATCTCCGGTCCTGCAAAAAGCCTCGAACTGGCTCTGGAGGCCAAGACGGCCGAGCTCAATGCGGTTCGCTGGCAGAAGAATGCCCTTCTGGAAATGAATCCCGAAACAGCGGTCAAGAACTATCAGAACTCGGCAAAGAGCGCGGATGATATGCTCGCCTTCGCTACAAGCGGTCAACAGCTCGCAACCACCGAGGGCAAACCCAACTGGGATAGGCTGATCGAGCTGGCCAAGCGCTTCAGCGAAGGTTCCGCCAGAGTTGCCGCAAGCCAAGAAAGCGGTGACAGGGCAGGGGCCGCAGCGCTTTCGTCAGGAGAGGTTCGCGCTGTCGTCGTGGAACTGGAAGAGGTGTTCGAGGCGCTTGTATCGCTGCAGCAAAAGGCCATGATACAGGCTGATAACGACACTGAAGTCCTCTATGGCTCTACCAAGAACATGCTGATCGTCATTGCGGTTGGTGCGTCAGTTATCGCTTTCGCGGCTGCACTGTGGATAGGCCTCGGCGTCAACAGCGGCCTGCGCAAGATCATGGACGTTGCCAATGCCGTCGCCATCGGCGACCTAAACCAGAAGGTGGAGATCAAGAGTAATGACGAGATCAGGGATCTCGTGAATACAATCAATGTCATGACCGATAATCTTCGAGCCACCGCCGACATCGCTACGCAAATCGCCGGCGGCGACCTGAGGGTCTCGCCGAAGCCGCTATCGGAGAAGGATACACTGGGCATCGCGCTGGAACAGATGGTCGAACGGCTGCGCGGCGTCGTCGCCGATGCGATCTCGGCCGCCGAGAACGTCTCGGCCGGCAGCCAGGAACTTTCGGCAAGCTCCGAACAGGTGTCACAGGGTGCCAGCGAACAGGCAGCCTCCGCCGAAGAGGCTTCCGCCTCAATGGAGGAGATGGCCGCCAATATCAAGCAGAATGCAGACAATGCCGCCCAGACAGAAAAGATCGCTCGCCAGTCGGCCAAGGATGCGGAGATGAGCGGCGAAGCCGTTTCGCGCGCGGTGCAGGCGATGCGGACCATCGCCGACAAGATCAGTATCGTCCAGGAAATCGCCCGCCAGACCGACCTGCTGGCGCTGAACGCCGCCGTCGAAGCGGCGCGCGCCGGCGAACATGGCAAGGGCTTTGCGGTCGTCGCCTCCGAGGTGCGCAAGCTTGCTGAGCGCAGCCAGTCGGCGGCGGCCGAAATCAGCTCTATGTCGGGCGATACCGTTAAGGCTGCCCAGGAAGCCGGCGACATGCTCGGCCGCCTGGTGCCCGACATTCGTAAGACGGCCGAACTCGTGGCCGAGATCAGCGCCGCCTGCCGCGAGCAGGACGTCGGTGCGGCCCAGATCAATGAAGCGATCCAGCAGCTCGACAAGGTGACGCAGCAGAATGCGGGTGCCTCCGAGCAGATGTCTGCGACCTCAGAGGAACTTGCCTCCCAGGCCGAGGAACTGCAGGCCTCGATCGCCTTCTTCAACGTCGATGCGGCCGGCAACCGCCAGTCCCGCACGCCGGCCGCCAGAATGACGGTCCGCAGTCCGGCTCAGGGCTCCGCCCGCAAGCCTGCCGCCAAGAAACCGGCCAACAGCGTTGCCGGTCAACAGGCGCGGGTGAAAGGTTTCGCTCTCGATCTCTCCATGGGCGGCCCCGATGATGGGGACGCTGAATTCAAGGAAAGCGCATGATCATGGCTACCATATCTCTGGAAGCGCAATTCGTGACCTTCAGCCTCGGCGACGAGATTTTCGCCGTGCCGGTTGAGGTCGTACGTGAAATCCTCGACTATGCGGAAGCCTTCAAGATTCCGAACGGTCCCGACTATCTGCTCGGCCTGCGCGACGTGCGCGGGCAAGGCGTGCCGACCATCGATCTTCGCTTGAAGCTTGGCATGACCAAGACCGTGCCGACGCCGCACACGCGGGTGCTGGTGCTCGACGTGCCGATGGAAAACCGGCTCCTGACTCTGGGCCTCGTCGCCGACCGCGTCTTCGAGGTCACTCCGTTCCGGCGCGACCAGATCGAGGCGGCGCCCGACATCGGCGTGCGTTGGCGTTCGGATTATATCGCCGGCGTCGTTCGCCGTGAAAACGGCTTCGTTGTCATCATCGATCTTGCACGACTCCTGTCGCGCGAGGACGCCTCGGCACTGCAATCGGCAGCCTGACGCCGCATCAAATCGGAGTTCTGCGTTCTATGAGTATGGCAGCTGTGGAAACCCAATTGCCGGGCGACCGGATCAGCAAGCGCAATTTCGACAAGCTTGCCCAGTTCATCTACGACTATAGCGGCATCAAGATGCCGCCGACCAAGCTGACGATGCTCGAGGGGCGGCTGAGGCGCCGCCTTCGCGCGACCAACCATTCGACCTTCGACGATTATTGCGATTTTCTGTTCAATCACGATGGGCTTGCCCAGGAAACCGTCTACCTCATCGACGTGGTGACGACCAACAAGACCGACTTCTTCCGGGAAGCCAAGCATTTTGAATATATGCAGACCGTGGCGCTGCCGGCGATCGCCAATAGCGGTGTGCGCACCATCCGCACCTGGAGCTCGGCCTGCTCGACGGGAGCCGAACCCTATACGATGGCAATGGTGCTGGCGGAATTCGCGGAAGGCCGCAGGGATGTTTCCTATAGCGTGCTTGCCACCGATCTTTCCACCGACGTGCTGCAGACGGCGCGTCAGGGCATCTATCCGGAAGACCTGATTGCGCCCGTGCCGCGCGACCTGCAGCGCAAATATGTGCTGGTCGCCAAGCAGTCTGGCCGCAAGGAGGTGCGCATAAGCCCGAAGCTGCGCAGCAGAGTGGGGTTTGCACGGATGAACCTGATGGACGACAAATATCCGGTTGGCGACTTGATGAACGTCATCTTCTGCCGCAACGTGCTGATCTACTTCGACAAGCAGACCCAGGCTGGCGTGCTCAGCCGCCTCTGCGATTGCCTGGCGAAGGGCGGCTATCTGTTCATCGGTCATTCCGAATCGATCACCGGCTTCGACCTGCCGCTGAAGCAGGTCTCGAATACGGTGTTTCAGCGTATCTAGAGGCATTCATGCGCAAGAAAATCCGGGTTCTCATCATCGACGATTCCGCCAGCGTCCGGCAGACGCTGGCTCATGTGCTGGAGCAGGATCCTGATATCGAGATCATGGCAGTGGCGTCCGATCCTTTCGTGGCGGCGCGGAGGCTGCAGGAGGAGATTCCCGACGTCATCACGCTCGACGTGGAGATGCCGCGCATGGACGGCATCACCTTCCTGCGCAAACTGATGTCGCAGCGGCCGATCCCGGTCGTGATGTGTTCGTCGCTGACGGAAGCGGGCTCGGAAACGCTGATCCAGGCGCTGGAGGCGGGCGCCGTCGACGTCATTCTGAAATCGAAGATCGGCGCTGCCGACGGTCTTGCCGATGATGCGATGCGCATTCGCGAAGTCGTCAAGAGCGCCTCGCACGCGCGACTTTCCATCGCGCGCCGTGCCGCCGGAACCATTCGTTCCGCTTCCGCCGAGGGACCGGCCAGGAAGCTGACGGCCGATGCCATGCTGCCGCCGCCAACGGGCCGCGCCATGGCGAAGACGACGGAGATGGTCGTCTGCGTCGGCGCCTCCACCGGCGGAACCGAAGCGTTGCGCGAATTCCTGGAGGAGCTGCCGGCCAATGCGCCCGGCATGGTGATCGTCCAGCATATGCCGGAGAAATTCACAGCCGCCTTCGCCAAGCGCCTGAACGGGCTCTGCGAGGTCGAGGTCAAGGAGGCCGCCGACGGCGATCCGGTGCTGCGCGGCCATGTGCTGATCGCGCCCGGTGACAAGCACACGCTGCTCGAACGCCAGGGTGCGCGCTATTATGTGAGCGTGAAGACCGGGCCGCTGGTCTCCCGCCACCGGCCTTCCGTCGACGTGCTCTTCCGTTCGGCGGCGCGCTCGGCCGGCTCGAACGCCATGGGGATCATCATGACGGGTATGGGCGACGACGGTGCGCGCGGCATGCTGGAGATGCATGAAGCCGGCGCCTATACCGTGGCCCAGGACGAGGCGAGTTCGGTTGTCTTCGGCATGCCGAAGGAGGCGATTGTAAAAGGCGGCGTCGACCGCATTCTGCCGCTCGATCAGATCGCCCGCGAAGTCCTGATAACGCAGCAGAAGTTCTGAGGCCGGTTCTGGATCCGATGGCAAATTAGGCCATGCTTTTCCGGCCTGCGGGCAGCCATGCGTGCCTCCCCTTGAAATTTCCGCGATTTTGTGGTCTTGAGGCCGCCAATCTTTGCTAGCGCTGCCTGTCATACATGTTCAGGGACATTTCCCGCCCCTGGCAGCGCGCGTCCCGTATCAGTCCCAAGGAAATGCGCCGATGGCCCGTTCAGCTCTTCTCAATGTCATGGTTCAGGCTGCTCTCAAGGCCGGAAAATCGCTGGGGCGTGATTTCGGCGAAGTGCAGAACCTGCAGGTTTCGGTGAAGGGACCGGGCGATTTCGTTTCCGCCGCCGACCGCAAGGCCGAGAAGATCGTCAGGGAAGAACTGTTGAAGGCGCGGCCGACCTATGGCTTCCTCGGCGAGGAAAGCGAGGAGATCAAGGGCACCGACGGCGCGCATCGCTGGATCGTCGACCCGCTCGACGGCACGACGAACTTCCTGCATGGCATCCCGGCCTTCGCCGTTTCGATTGCGCTCGAGCGCAATGGCGAGATCGTTGCCGCCGTCGTCTTCAATCCGGCGACCGACGAACTTTATACTGCCGAGCGCGGCGGCGGCGCCTTCCTCAATGACCGGCGCCTGCGCGTCGCTGCGCGCCGCGTGCTGTCGGATTGCGTCATCGGCTGCGGTGTGCCCGCGCTCGGCAAGCGCAATCACGGCAAGTTCCTGGTCGAACTGCGCCACGTGATGGGCGAAGTGGCCGGCATCCGCCGCCTGGGCGCACCGACCCTCGATCTCGCCCATGTCGCCGCCGGACGTTTCGACGGCTTCTGGGAGGCGGAGCTTGCGCCCTGGGACATGGCAGCCGGTATCCTGCTCATCCGCGAAGCCGGCGGCTTCGTCACCGACTGGGATGGCGGAACGGCCATTCTGGAGGGCGGCGCGATCGTCGCCGGCAACGAACACATCCATAAGGCGCTGATCGAGGTCATCAAGCGGCCGATTCCCGCCAAGTGAGCGCATAAAAATCCGGCTGTTGTAAAGTCACGGTTTTCGCCACGGCATACTTCAATTCGGCACAATGTTGCTCTAGTCTCCGCCAGCAATGAGTTCGGAGGCTGCTGGACCTATGGAAAATGTGAATGTGGCGGAGATCGGCTCCACCGAAAAGACGGCCGGCGGTTATACCTACAGGCTCTCGAGCCCCATGCCCTTCCTTTGGACGATGCTGCTTTTCCTCGTCATTGTCGGGTTCATTGCCGCGATCCTCTTTCGGCAGACGCAAACAGCCTTCATGCACAATCCGGGCCTCAACGGCCTGATCCTCGGCGTTCTCGCAGTCGGAATCGTCCTTGTTTTCAATCACGTGCTAGCGCTTCGCCCCGAAGTGCGCTGGTTCAACTCCTTCCGCGCTGCCGGCAGCGCGGATAAGGTCAACCGTAACCCGCGGCTGCTTGCGCCGATGCGGGCGCTGATCGGCAGCCGCAAGAGCTCGGTGGCGCTGTCGACGACGGCGCTGCGTTCGATTTTGGATTCGATCGCCACCCGCCTCGACGAATCGCGTGACGTTTCGCGCTACCTGATCGGCCTCCTGGTATTCCTCGGCCTGCTCGGCACGTTTTGGGGTCTCATCGGCACAATCGGCTCGATCAGCGCCGTCATCCAGTCGCTCGATCCCGGCTCGAACGGCACGGGAGACGTGCTCTCGGCGCTGAAGGAGGGACTTTCCATGCCGCTTTCCGGCATGGGGCAGGCCTTCTCGTCGTCGCTGCTCGGCCTCTCCGGTTCGCTCATTCTCGGCTTCCTCGACCTGCAGGCCGGGCGCGCGCAGAATCGCTTCTATACGGAGTTGGAAAACTGGCTCTCCTCGGTCACCGATGTCGGCTCCGATCTTGCGCCGGCGCTCGACGCCGTTGCCGGGTCTTCCTCGGACGACATGCGCGCACTTTCCGAGTATCTGCGCAAGGTCTCCGAAGAAGGCGGTGTCGGCAACCAGCGCTCTGTCGCTGCCATGGCAAGCCTTGCCGAAGGCATTCAGGGTCTGGTCAAGAATATGCGCAACGAGCAGCAGATGCTGCGTGACTGGATCGAGGCGCAGCAGGACGAGGCGAAAGCCATGCGCCGGACGCTCGACCGGCTGGCCGAGCGCATCGGCCTGCAGGAGCGGGGCGGCGAGCGGTCCGAGCGGCTGCGCGAGCGCACGAGCCATGCAGAAAAGAGCGAGGGCAAGTAAGCCATGGCACTTGCCCGCAACCGCCGCCGCGAACGCACGGTGGATTACTGGCCGGGCTTCGTCGATGCGTTGTCGACGCTGCTCATTTCGATCATGTTCCTGCTGACCGTCTTCGTCGTTGGGCAGTTCATCCTAAGCCGCGAAATCACCGGGCGCGACGAGGTGCTCAATCGCCTCAATAGCCAGATCAACGAGCTGACGCAGCTTCTGGCACTCGAAAAGGGTAGCAATCAGGATCTCCAGGATTCGGTCGCCAACCTGCAGGCTTCGCTCGCGACTGCCGAAGGGGAACGCTCACGGCTTCAGGCGCTGCTGAACGCCGGCTCGGGCGGCCAGGATGCGGCTCAGAAGCGGATCGGCGCGATGACCCAGGAGCTCGACGAGCAGAAGCAGGTGAGCGAACGGGCGCTGAGCCAGGTCGAACTCTTGAACCAGCAGATCGCCGCACTCCGCAGCCAGATCGCCGCGGTCGAAGCGGCGCTGCAGGCATCCGAGGAGAAGGACCGGGTCTCGCAGACCAAGATCGCCGATCTCGGCAGTCGCCTCAACGTGGCGCTGGCGGCGCGCGTGCAGGAACTGAATCGCTACCGCTCCGACTTCTTCGGTCGCCTGCGTGAAATCCTTTCGGATCGCGAGAACATTCGTATCGTCGGCGATCGGTTTGTCTTCCAGTCCGAAGTGCTGTTTCCCTCGGGCAGCGCCGATCTCAACCCGGAAGGGCAGGGGGAGATGGCGAAGCTTGCCGCGGCGTTGCTCGACCTCGCCAAAGAAATTCCGCCGGAGATCAACTGGGTTTTGCGCGTTGACGGCCATACCGACAATGTGCCGCTTGCGGGAACGGGCCGCTATCGCGATAATTGGGAGCTTTCCTCCGCACGCGCGATTTCGGTCGTCAAATTCCTGATCGGCCAGGGTGTGCCGGCGGACCGGCTCGTTGCCGCGGGCTTCGGCGAATTTCAGCCGATCGCACCCGGCGATGCCCCGGACGCCCGTTCCACGAACCGCCGCATCGAGCTGAAGCTCACCGAGAAATGATCAGCCTGATGTCGTCCGCCGCGCTTCGGCGAGCCGATCGACGAGAAAGGCTCGGACAGAGGGGCTGTCGCTGAGGCCGATCGCCGTCATGTAGGCATCGGCCGCGGCCGCATCGTCGCCCGCTCGTGCCAGAAGAAAGGCACGTACGGCCCAGTAGGGCTGATAGGCAGCGATCGCGCGCGGATCGATCCTGTCGAGCAGGGTCAGGCCTTCGGCGGGGCTTAAAGCCCGGCCGATCACCGCCGCTTGGGCGACGCGCGCGCCGAGCGTCGGCTTCATCGTCAGCAACGCGGCATAGAGCGTCGTGAGCGCCTGCCAGTTGGTCACTCCCGAAAGGCGGCGCGCCGCATGCACCGATTGAATCGCCGCCTGGCACTGATAGGGGCCTAAACGGTTGAAGCTTCCGGCCTTGCGCAGCAGCGCATCCGCCTCCGCGATCATGGTGGCGTCCCAGCCGGCCGGATCCTGCTCGTCCAGCGGCACATAACGCCCGTTGCCGTCGCGGCGGGCGCTACGGCGGGCTTCGCAGTGAAGCATCAGCGAGAGAAGGCCGATCGCTTCCGGCTCATCCGGAAGTACCGTCAGAAGCGCCCGGCCGAGCCAGATCGCTTCGCCGGCAAGCGAATGGTGCGCTTCCTCGCCATCGAGACCATCCCATCCGAGGCCGTAGGCGGCGTAGACCGCCGAAAGCACGGCGGCAAGCCGCCCAGGCAGCGCGGGCCGAGGTGGTATGGTGAAGGGAATGCCGGCATCACGGATCTTCACCTTGGCCCGCACCAGCCGCTGGCTCATCGCTTCCGCTGAAACGACGAAGGCCCGGGCGATGGTTCTGGCTTCGATGCCGAGAATCGCTTGCAGCATCAGCGCCGTATGCACGGAGCTGTCGATGGCAGGATGGGTGCAGGCGAAGAGTAGCTTCAGCCGTTCATCGGGAAAGACGGAATTGCCGGCCTCGTTCATTCGTGCCTCCGCTTCCTCGAGGGCGAGTGATATCGTCGTTTGTGCGTTGGCCTCGACAGTGCGGTGCCGGGCCGCCTGCATCAAATTGCGGCGGGCAGCCACCAGCAGCCAGGCTTCCGGATTGGCGGGAATGCCGCGCTCCGCCCAGACGCGAAGGGCCGAAGCCAGCGCTTCCGACAATGCGTCTTCTGCCGCCGGCACGTCGCGCGAGCGGGCGGCGAGAAAGGCGATCAGCCTGCCATAGGACTGTCGCGCCACTTGTTCGGCGGCGCGTCCGGCATCGGGCGGCATTGCCACCTCACATCTGCAGGCGCGGGCGCACCTCGACCGAACCCTTGTCGGAGATAGGAATACGGGTAGCCCATTCGAGCGCGGTGTCGATGTCCGGGACCTCGATCAGATAGAAGCCGCCGAGCTGCTCCTTGCCTTCCGGATAGGGACCGTCCTGGACATCGTGATCCTCGCCCTTGCGGCGTATGACCGTGCCGGTCTCGGGGGCTGTCAGCCCCGCGCCGCCGGTCATGATCCCGGCCTGGACAAGCGCCTGGGTGTAAGCAACCCAGCCGTCGCGATAGGCCGGATCGCTACGGCGGGCGAAATCCTCCGGCGCTTCGCGAATGATGAGGGCATATTGCATGGAAAACTCCTGATATTGTTGTTGGCATTGATCCAGGCCGCCGGCGAAAGCCGTCGAGCCTGGTGGAGCGGCTAGCCGTTCCGAGACAATGAGGCGCGATCGCCAGTCGTTTCGACATGGCTTTGAAAAAAATATTTGAAAAAGAAAAATCGCGCCGGAAATCACAAACAGGCGAGCCGGTCTCTAAGACACCAGCGCCGCTCGAGGGCGCAAAAAAGCAGGGCGGCATTGATGCCGCCCGTGCCATGCCGCTCAGGCTTCGGCCTTCGTCTGGTCGACGATCTCGGCGCCGGAGGTATTCTTCTTGATGGACTCGATGGCATTCAGGGCGGACGCCTTCGCCTTGTAACCCTCGGAGCTGAACATGGTTTCCCCGTTCGATGCCTTGAAGCGGAAACGGAATTCGCCTGATTTATCCTTGTAGACTTCGAATTTATACATGGATGTCTCCCGAAACGCTGAATTGCACCATCAGCGTCGAGGAGGCTAGATCAAAATGCCGAGCTTTTCCACTGCCTTAATGAGGATTGAGTTCAACTGGTGCTAATCAGCGCTGCGCGGAAGATGCCGGGCAAATGTCCTCGCATCATTCCATCTGGATGTTTGCGCCCTTGACGACCGGCCCCCATTTGGCGAGCTCAGCCTTCACGTGGGCGGCAAGTTCCTCGGGCGTCGAGCCGACGATGGTGGCGCTGAATTCCTTCATGCGTTCGGCAACGGCCGGGTCTTTGAGCGCCTTGTTCGCCGAGGCGTTGAGGCGCGTCACCACCCCGCCCGGCGTGTTGGCTGGGGCAAAAAGCGCGTTCCAGGTATAGGTCTCGTAACCCGGTATGCCCGACTCGGCGATCGTGGGTACATCGGGGAAGGAGGGCGCGCGCTCGGCGGTGGTCACCGCCAGCGCCCTCAGCGTGCCCGCCTTGATGTGGCTGGAGGAGGAGGGCAGGTTGTCGAACATGATCGGCACCTGGTTGCCGATGACATCGTTCAATGCCGGACCGGCGCCCTTATAGGGGATATGCTGCATGCTGACGCCGGCCATGGACTTGAAGAGTTCGCCGGAGAGATGCAGCGGCGTGCCGTTGCCGGACGAGGCGTAACTGTATTTGTCGGGCTCGGCTTTCAGCAGCGCGACCAGTTCCTGCACCGTTTTTGCCGGCAATTCCGGATTGACGACCAGCACGTTCGGCACGACGACGAGCAGGGAGACCGGCGCGAAATCTTTCTCCGGGTCGTAGGGCGTCGATTTGAGGATCAGCGGATTGAGGGCGTGGGTCGCAACGGTGCCCATCAGAATGGTGTAGCCGTCAGGCTCGGCGCGGGCGACGTTGCCGGCCCCGAGATTGCCGCCGGCACCGGCGACATTCTGGACGATCACCTGCTGGCCGAGATCCTCCGACATCTTCTGCGCGACGATACGGGCGACGACATCGGTCGAGCCGCCGGCCGCAAAGGGCACGACCATGGTGATCGGACGATCGGGAAAATCTGCAGCAACAGCAGAGCTGCTGAACCCCAGCATTGCAGTCAGGCCCAGAACGAGCGCGAGCCCCGTGCGTCGCGTCATGTCGGAAAGCGCCATTCCTATCTCCTCCCGCGATTTCAACAGCAATCCCCACCCAGGGGCATGAAGAGGGTAGGGCAGGAGGCGGGAAAGACAACCGCAGGGAGGTGTGGTCGGCCTGAGACTTTAGTCGCTATCGGTGGAGAAGCGCGTACCGGTTAGTTGGCAGGAGCGAGCACATCCTCATTGGCGGCGTCGAATTGCAGGCGCGCCAGCCGGGCATAGATGCCCCCCTGGCGGATCAGGCTCTGATGCGTGCCTTCCTCGACGACGCGGCCCTTGTCCATGACGAGGATTCGGTCGGCCTTCAGCACCGTCGCCAGGCGATGGGCGATGACCAGTGTCGTGCGACCGTCAACCAGGCCGTCGAGCGCCTTCTGCACCAGCGTCTCGCTTTCGGCGTCAAGCGCTGAGGTCGCCTCGTCGAGCAGCAGCACGGGCGCGTTCTTCAGGATGGCGCGGGCAATGGCGATGCGCTGTCGCTGGCCGCCGGAGAGGGTGACGCCTCGTTCGCCGACCTCGGTCTCATAGCCGTTATCCAGCCGGGCGATGAATTCGTCGGCCTGGGCGGCAAGCGCTGCGGCGCGGACTTCCTCACGCGATGCACCAGGGCGGCCGAAAGCGATGTTGTCATGGATCGATGCGGCGAAAATGGTGACGTCCTGCGGCACGATGGCGATGCGCTGGCGCACCTCGTCAGGTGTCGCCAGCCGCGCATCGACACCATCAATCGCCACGCTGCCCTGCTGCGGATCGTAGAAGCGCAAGAGCAGCGAAAAGACTGTGGTCTTGCCGGCGCCGGAGGGGCCGACAATCGCGACGGTTTCGCCCGGCGAGACAGCGAAGTCCAAGCCATGCAGGGCCGATTTGCCGGGGCGCGAGGGATAGGCGAAATGCACGTCGGAAAACTCGACGCGGCCGCGGCTGGGCGAAGGGAGAGGCTCGGGGTTGGCGGGGGCTGATATCGGCGACACCTCGTCGAGGAGTTCGGTCAGCCGGTCGGCGGCGCCGGCCGCCTGCGAGAGTTCGCCCCAGACCTCCGACAGCGCGCCGAGCGATCCCGCGGAGATGACGGCATAAAGCAGGAACTGGCCGAGCGTGCCGGCAGACAGCGTGCCGGCCAGCACGCTGTGGGCGCCGACCCAGAGCACGGCGACGACGCTGCCGAAGATCAGCGTGATGGCGATGCCGGTCAAGAGTGCGCGCGAGCGGATGGCGGCGCGGGCGGCCTCGTAGGCGGATTCGACGGCGCCGGCGTAACGTCTCGCTGCGGCGTCCTCGCCGTTGAAGGCCTGTACCGTACGGGTCGCGGCGATCGTCTCGTTGGCGAAGGCGGACGCTTCGGCAAGCGTGTCCTGAGCGGCGCGGGAGCGCCTGCGCACCGAGCGGCCGAAGGCGACGAGCGGGAAGACGATCAGCGGGATCGCTCCGATGACGAGGCTCGACAGTTTCGGCGAAGTGACGACCATCATGCCCAAGGCGCCGAGACAGAGAATGAGATTCCTAAGCGCCACCGAGGCGGTGGCGCCGACGGCGGACTTGATCTGCGTCGTATCGGCGGTCAGCCGCGAGACGATCTCTCCGGACTGGTTGACGTCGAAGAAGGAGGGCGACAGCCGTGTCACATGGTTAAAGACGTCGCGGCGAAGATCGGCGACGATGCGTTCGCCGATGGTGATGACGAAATAATAACGCAACGCGCTCGCGATCGCGAGCACGACGGCCATGACCATCAGCATAGCGAAGTAGCTGTTGATGAAGCTGCCGTCGGACCCGGTGAAGCCGTGGTCGATCATGCGGCGCACGGCGAGCGGCAACGCCAGCGAGGTCATGGCGGCGAGCGCCAGTGAAATCAGCGCGCCGGCCACCAGCCCGCGATAACGCATGACATAAGGCATCAGCCTGCCGAGTGGCCGCAGCGACCGCCTTCTGTTTTCCTCAGCCCGTGCCTGATCTGCCAAATCGTCTCCGATCGCCCGCAGGACCCGCTAATGCGGCCTGTTGGCTCTTGTTATCCCGGCGTCCTTCATGTATAGGCACCGCATCCTAATGGGAAGCCGTAGCCATCACGACTGCGGCTTCATTTATTCAATCGGTTCGGTGGCCGCAACTGCATGCGGCAAATTGAACTCCGGTATCGCAGGAAGATTGTTATGAAGGCAGGCATCCATCCCGACTATCACATGATCAAGGTAGTCATGACCGATGGCACCGAATACGAAACCCGCTCGACCTGGGGTTCGGAAGGCGCTGTCATGAACCTCGAAATCGATTCCAAGTCGCATCCGGCCTGGACGGGCGGCAACCAGCAGCTCATGGACCGCGGCGGCCGCGTTTCCAAGTTCAACAAGCGTTTCGGCGGCCTCGGTCTCTAATCGCTTCTGCTTGACGACGTTTCGCAAGGAGCCCGGTTCTGCCGGGCTTTTTTGCGTTGGCGGAACGATGCGCAGCGGCAACAAAAAACCGGCCGCGCACTGCGCAGCCGGCCCAAATGGATTTAGCAGCTCTGGTCAGTTGTTGCCGAAGGCCGTCTGCAGCAGCGAAAGCTGCGCCTGGACGCTGTTCTGATTGTCATGAACGATCACGGCTTCGGCCGGACGATAGATTTCGCGATCCAGCAGCGCGATGCGGTTCTGCAGGCGCAGGGAGCGCTCGACGAGGTCTCGGAACGATTCCGGCAGATCGCCCCAGCCGGGTGCTGCGCGGTCGACGTTGAAACCGTCGAGGCGGACCTTGTTCTTCTCGGCCAGCACCTGGTCGCGCGACATCTCGCCATTGTTGACGGCGCGCTGCAACAGCAGCCACGAGGCCATCTGCATCAGGCGGGTGGTCAGCCGCATCGATTCCGCGGCGTAGAGGACGGATGCCATGCGCGGCAGAACCTTGGAGGCTGCGCGGCCTTGGCCGTCAAGATAGGCGGCGGTCTCTTCGACCAGCGACATGCCTTCGCCATAGAGTGCCTTGAACTGAGAGGATGCAGCCGCGCGGCCCGCAAAACTGATCGTGTTCAATCCAACTTCCGACATCGCAATAGTCCCTGTTGCACGCAGCTACTTATGGTCAGGTAACGCCGGGGTTGACGGAAAAGTTTCCGCGTCCGGTCTTTATGACTTTAAGATGGTATCATTAGCGCAAATGCGCAAGCCGTTTCTTAAGAAAGGGTTAATCTCCACAGTTTCATGGAAATGCGCCGGCCGCAGCAAAAAGAAGAGCCGCAAAAGCGGCTCTCAAGGTAAAACAGGGAGAAAAATCAGACCAATTCACCGCTTGGAAAACTGTCTGAGATCCAGAGAAAGTCTGGATGATTACAGTAATACCTCATAAAGCTTAATATCTTATTAACATTGTGCCGAATGAAGACTTGAGGCTGGCTCATTTTCCTGCCCATGCCCTTGTTTTCGGAGGCTTTTAGCGGATCACGAGCGGAAGAAGCTTTCAGCGGCCTGCCGCCCGGATGCCTTGCGGATAGCTTCGGCTTCGAGCCGGGCGATCTCGGTTTTCAGCAATTCCACTCGCGCCTTCAACTCATCCACTGAAAGCATGGAGAGATCGGCGCCGATCTCGTGGGCGGTTTTCTTCTGCGGTCGGTCGTCATCGATAAAGCTCATCGATTCTCCTCCTTTTGCTGCCGGCAGCATAATGCCGAAAAATGCGGCCCACACGGAATCGGAATTTAGGTCGATCCGGCCCAAATCCAGCCTCGCCCTCCCCATTTTTATTTTTCCCGAGCCAGGGCGAAAACCGCAGTGCGGCTTTTGTAGAGAGGGCCTAACCGAACTTTACAGCAGGATCGCTGCTTTCGGGAGATTTACCTGTGCCGCGATCGGCCAGCGACATGCTCTGCGGCGTCAGCATCGGCGAAGTGCCGGTCGGGATCGTCGTATAGGCGTCGCGGTCGCTGACTGGGACGGCCGCGCGGATGCGGCTTCTGATGATGGCGTAAACGGTGATCAGCACGTGAGCGACGGCGGTGACCAGGAAAAGCGCATGCGGGGTGATTGCCGACATGACCGGGCCGCCGAGCGTCGGGCCGATGACTGTGCCGATGCCGTAGAGCAGCAGCAGGCCGCCGGAGACCTTGACGAAATCCTCCGACGCCGCGAAGTCGTTCGCGTGAGCCACAGCGATCGGATAGAGCGTGTTGGCCACCGCGCCGTAGAGGACAACGAGCCCGATCAGCAAGGCAGGGGATGTCGGGTGAAGCAGAAAGATCAGCAAGCCGGCGATGGCGGCAATCGCCGACAGGGCGGCGAGCACGTAGCGCCGGTCGACGCGATCAGAAAGCCGGCCGGCCGGCAGCTGCATCATCGCGCCGGCGAAGATGGTGGAACTCATCATGACGGCGATGCTGGTGTCGGAAAGGCCGGCGCCGGCGCCGAAGACAGCCCCGAGCGTGCCGTAAGCGCCGTTGGCAATGCCGACGAGCAGAATGCCAAGGCAGGACACGGGCGAATTGCGGTAGAGCGCCGGCAGGTCGAGGCGCACAGCTTTCAGCGGCTGTGGTGAGGCCGCGGTCGAAAGCGTCGTCGGCAGCATCGCGATGCAATAGAAGATGCCGCAGATCATGAACAGCACCGGCGTGCGCACATCTTCGAGCGGGATCATCATCTGGCCGCCGACGACGCCGAGCAGGGTGATGCCGATATAGAGCGAGAAAATCGCGCCACGGCTCTCGTTGCTGGCGCGCTCGTTCAGCCAGCTTTCGATGATCATGGACGTGCCGGCGGTGGAGAAGCCAGTCACCGCACGCAGGATCACCCACCAGAACGGATCGATGATGATGCCGCTGACCAGTGCGATGATGGCGATGATCGAGATGAAGCCGGAGAAGGCTCTGACATGGCCGACGCGGCGCACCAGTTTCGGCGCCACCAGGCAGCCGATGACGAAGCCGCCCGCCCATGAGGTGCCGAGCAGGCCGAGCGTCGTCGTGGCATAGCCTTCGAGATTGCCGCGCACGGGAAGCAGGATACCCTGCAGACCATTGCCCATGAAAAGGAAGAGCGTGCCAAACAGCAGCGCAGCGACAGACAGCAGATTTCTCTTCATTTCCCCAGACTCGGTCTTAACGATTTACGATGGACATAAGGCACGACCTCAGTCAGCCCAGTCTCAAGATGATTGATTGTGCCCCGGAATGTCTTTACGGCGTGTCGAGATCCTCTTGTTCGCGCGGAAAAATGTCCGTCCTGTGACATTCCGAAAAACGGAAAAAATAAAGCATGACAAAGCTGATAGCCTTGCTGCTCATCCTTGCCATGGCGATACAGCTGATCAAGCCGCTCGGGCTTCCCGGCCTCCGGCGGCGGATGGATTTCTGGAAGATCGCGCTGATCGCCTTCGGCATATGGGCAGTGGCGCTGCTGTTGCGCGACTTCCTGATGTAAGCCTCGGATTCGAGCTTCGATGCGGGCGTTAGTCCCGCAGGATGATTTCGCCGCGCATCACGGAAACGCAGCTTCCCGAGATGACGACGTCAGTGACGGTGCCATCGCACTTCGTGACATCAAGGGCGATGATGCTGCGGCGGCCCATTTCCACGCCCTGTTCGATGGTGATGCGGACGATCATGTCGGCCTCCGCCGTCAGTGTGACGAGATAGGCACCGAGGGCTGCGGAAGCGCTGCCGGTCGCGGGGTCCTCGGGCACGTTATCGAGCGGCGCGAACATGCGAGCGCGTATATTCCACGGATCTTCGGATGTCCTGACATAGACGAAGAGCGAGAAGTCATGGCCGCTCGTCGTCTGGTGGCCGGCAGCCGCCTGGAATCCGGCAAGGTCCGGTCGGGCGGCGGCCAGCGCTTCAAGCCCGCTCAACTCGGCAATGGCGAAGTTCAGACCGACCGAGGCAAAGACCGGGGCGTGGTTGGTCTTGAGGATTGCCCCGGGTTCGAGCCCGATGCAGCGGGCGATAGTTTCCTCGGCAATGACATCGCCGATTGTCAGCGGCTGCGGCGCGCGGATGGCGGCGGCCGCGACCTTTCCGCCGCTGCGTTTGAGGGCGACTTCGACGATCCCAGCCTGTTCCTCGAAACGCAGCTTCTCGCCAACGGGCTTGCCGAAGATCTCCGCCTGCCGGCCGAGTACACAGGCGGTGCCGACGTTCGGATGACCGGCGAATGGTATTTCCATCGTCGGAGTGAAGATGCGGACACGGGCCGAATTGCGAGGATCCTCCGGCGGCAGGACGAAGGTCACTTCGGAATAGTTAAATTCGGTGGCGATCATTTGCATCGCTGCATCGCTGAGCCCGCGCGCATCGGAAATGACGGCAAGCGGATTGCCCTCGAAACGCGTGGAGGTGAAGACATCGACGGTGACGTAGGGGATGGTATCCATAGCGGCTCCTGTTTCGGCGGGCCTTTATGAATAATCACGATTTTTCGTCAGGCGAAGCGGTATCTTGTCGCCGAGACAATGAGGAAGGGCGGCAACATAGCGTTGCCGCCCCTTCCTGCAGGCGATTAAAGGCTCATTATAATCAGGCTGCCTTTTCCAGATCCTTCTGCCAGCTGCCCTTGGCGGCAAGGCTGTTCATCTCGGCGCGGTGCGTGAATTCGCGCTGGCCGGCGGCGACATTTTCCGGTTTGCCGTTCCAGGCCTTGAGCGCACTGTCCTGAAGGGCGCGGCCGTAGGAGAAGGTGACGAACCAGGGCAGGTCGGCCGTGGCATTGATGGCGGAAAGATGTGCGGTTGCCTCTTCGGTCGACTGGCCGCCGGAGAGGAAGGCGATGCCCGGAACCGCTGATGGGACCGTGCGCTTCAGCACCTGCACGGTGCGCTCCGCGACCTCGGCGACAGAGGCCTTGCGGGCGTTCTTGCCGTCGATGACCATATTCGGCTTCAGGATCATGCCTTCGAGGCTGACTCGGGCTTCGGCCAGCTCTTCGAAAACGATGCGCAGCGTGGATTCGGTGACTTCGGCGCAGCGGTCGATATTGTGGTCGCCCGGCTTGCCGTCCATCAGGCATTCCGGCTCGACGATCGGAACGATCTTGGCTTCCTGGCAGAGGGCCGCGTACCGGGCAAGCGCCTGAGCGTTGGCGCGAACCGAGCCGCGGGTAGGCAGCGTCGAGGAGATGGCGATGACGCCGCGCCACTTGGCGAAACGGGCGCCGGCCTCATAATAGCGAGCAAGGCGCTCGCCGAGGCCATCGAGGCCTTCGGTGATGGTTTCGCCCGGGAACTTGGCCATCGGCTTGGCGCCGGTATCGACCTTGATGCCGGGAATGGAACCAGCAGCGCGAATGATGTCGACGAAAGGCGTGCCGTCTGCGGCCTTCTGGAAGAGCGTCTCTTCGAAGAGGATGACGCCGGAAATATATTTCTTCATCGCCTCGTCGGAGCGGAAGAGCATCTCGCGGTAATCGCGACGGCTCGTTTCGGTCGATTCGAGATTGATCGTGTCGAAACGCTTCTTGATGGTGGAGGTCGATTCATCAGCCGCAAGCAGTCCCCGGCCGCCTGCAACCATCTGCACTGCGATGTCTTCCAGTCGTTCGCTCATTCGTTCTCTCCACAGCATGAAACATCGGCGGTTTAAGAATATAGGACGGCGATAACAGAAGTTTATAGGGAGGAAAATGGAAGGCTAAGTCACTGAAACGATTGAAATCGTTTCAATCGTTTGAAAGACTGGGAATTTTTCCGGCGCTTGAGCAAAAGACCGCGGAAGGCTTCTCGCCGCCGCGGTCTATCCACATGTAAAATCTGCCAAATCCGCTTAGCGTCATTTATCGGCGTTGAGAACGGCGACGCCGGGTAACTCCTTGCCTTCCATCCATTCGAGGAAAGCGCCGCCTGCGGTGGAGACATAGGTGAAGTCGTCGGCAACGCCGGCATGGTTCAGAGCTGAGACGGTATCGCCGCCGCCGGCTACGGAGGTCAGCTTGCCGGCCGCCGTGCGCTCGGCGGCGTATTTTGCGGCAGCAACCGTTGCTGCATCGAAGGGCTCGATCTCGAAGGCGCCGAGCGGACCGTTCCAGACGAGCGTCGAGGCGCGCTCGATCCAGGCATTGATGGCCTGAACGGATTGCGGCCCGACGTCGAGCACCATGGCATCGGCGGGAATTGCGTTGATACCGACCGTCTCATTGGCGGCACCCGCCTTGAACTCGCGGGCGACGACGCCGTCTTCCGGCAGGATGATGGCACAGCCTGATGTCGCGGCCTCGATCATGATCTGCTTGGCGGTTTCAGCGAGATCATGCTCGCATAGTGACTTGCCGACATTGGTGCCACGCGCGGCGACGAAGGTATTGGCCATGCCTCCGCCGATGACGAGTGCATCGACCTTCTTCACGAGATTCATCAAAAGATCGATCTTGGTCGAAACCTTGGCGCCGCCGACGATTGCGACGACGGGACGGGTGGGATTGCCGAGACCTTTTTCAAGCGCCTCCAGCTCGGCCTGCATGGTGCGGCCGGCATAGGCCGGCAGGTGGTGGGCAAGGCCTTCGGTGGAAGCATGGGCGCGGTGGGCGGCGGAGAAGGCGTCGTTGACATAGATATCGCCATTGGCGGCAAGCGCCTTGGTGAAGTCAGGATCGTTCTTTTCCTCGCCCTTGTGAAAGCGGGTGTTTTCCAGCAGCAGAATATCGCCATTCTTCATTGCGGCAACGGCGGAGGCGGCGGCCTCGCCGATGCAGTCGGAGGCCGTCAGCACGGCATGATCGAGCACTTCCTCGACGGAAGGGGCGATTAGCGACAGTGACAGATCCGGCGACGGACCGTCCTTTGGCCGGCCGAAATGAGCAAGCAGGATGACCTTGGCGCCCTTGCCCGATAGTTCGAGGATCGTCGGCGCCACCCGCTCGATGCGCGTCGTATCAGTAACCTTGCCGTCCTTGACCGGGACGTTGAGGTCGACGCGGATGAGCACGCGCTTGCCGCTGATGTCGGAGAGATCGTCGAGGGTCTTGAAAGAAGGCATGGGGAAGATCCAGTCTTGGTTGGCGGAAGTCGCGCCGACCATAGCAAGGATCATTCGAGACGCAAGGCGTTCAGCGACCGTTTTCGCGTCTGGCTTTCTCGCCTCCGACCGATGTTTTCGGCATGGTTTCGGGGACCGCCGCTTCGCGGTTGCGGCGTCCCTTCAACCGGTCGCGGATGCGCTGAATAATGTCCTTGAGGTTGATGAAGATCGGCAGGGTGGTGGCGGGTTCGACCGCTTCGAGAGACATGCCGACGGAGGTGATATGGTCGTGCTCGTCGAGATCGCGGACGATGAGGATGATCGAGCCGAGACGGACGCGATCGGCATAATCGGCCTTGCCGCCGAGGCGCTGCCGCATCAGTTCCGCGATCGTCAGGCCTTTCTCGGATTCGTTGAGCAGGCCGGGCCCATAGGCGGCATCGAGATCGGCGGCGGGACGGGCAGGCGAGAGCGCGAAGGCGCCGAAGAATTCGGCATCATCCTCGTCCACCGGCGCCCGGCTGGCGAAGAGCCGGTCGAGCAGCCGGGAATAACTCGGCACGATGAAGAGATAGATCAGATCGTTTTCGCGCAGCCGCCCGGCATACTGATAACGCATTGACTTGCCGTCGCGAATGACAAGCGAAGGGGTAGCCCATCGCGGAATGCGCTCGCCGCGCAAAACCGGGCTATCCTTGATGACACGGTAGGAGAGAAGCTCATGGTTGGCAGCGCCCGGAAGATCGACCTCGACCTTGTCAACGGCGCCGATGCGCGGCGGAATGATCAGACCGAGCTTCTTGGCGATTGGCTTGATCGTCCAGCCCTGGACGAGCAGGGAAACCAACACAATGATGAAGGCGGTGTTGAAGAAGAGCTGACCGTTTTCCAGGCCGCCGAGGATGGGCATGATAGCAAGCAAAATGGAGACGGCGCCGCGCAGGCCAACCCAGGCGACGAAACCGATCTCCTGCTGCGTATAATCGAATGGAAGCAGCGACAGCCAGATTGCCAGTGGTCGGGCAATGAAGATCAGGAAGAGGGCAAGCAGGATGGCCGGTATGACGATGGCGGGAAATTGTGATGGAGTGGCGAGCAGGCCGAGCACCAGGAACATGATGATCTGCGCCAGCCAGGTCATGCCGTCCTGGAAGCGTTTGATGGTGCCGAGCGCCTGCATTCTCCGGTTTCCGGCGTAGATGCCGGCGACATAGACGGCGAGGAAGCCGCTGCCGCCGACTGCGCCGGCGAAGGAGAAGACGAGAAGTGCAAGCGCCAGCACGAAGATCGGCGTGAGGCCACGATCTGTATCGAGCTTGCTGACGATCAACACGATCATCATGCCGCCGAGCAGGCCGAGGATTACGCCGAGCCCCATCTGCTGCACGAACATGGCGAGCATGCCGATATTGATGCCGGCATAACGCTCGCCGCTCGCCAGGACCTCGACAAGGGCGATGGTGAGGAAGATCGCCATCGGGTCGTTGGTGCCGGATTCGACTTCCAACGTCGAGCGCACCTTATCGCGGATGTTGATGCCGCCGATGCGCAGCAGGAAGAAGACGGCGGCGGCATCCGTCGATGCGACGATCGAACCGAGCAGCAGGCCTTCGAGCCAGGTGAAGTTCAACAGCCACATGGCAGCGACGGCAAAGAGGGAGGCGGTGATCAGAACGCCGACCGAGGCGAGCGTCAGAGAAGGCACGGCCGCGAGCCGAAAGGCCTGCATCGGCGTGCCGAAGCCGGAATCGAACAGGATGACCGCGAGAGCAATAGAGCCGAGAATATAGGCGAGATAGTTGTTGCTGAATTCGATGCCGAGCCCGTCGACGCCAGCGGCAAGGCCGATCATCAGGAAGAGCAGCAGCAGCGGGGCGCCGAAGCGGAAGGCGAGCAGGCTCGAAAAAGCGGCAAGAAGCACGAGCGCCGTCGCGACCAGCACCACAATATAGAACGCTTCCATGCCCACCCCTTTCTATCGAATCCTTCGCGGATGTGGCCACCCCCGACCGATCCGCCTGTCTCAACCCCTCCATTCCACGTCGATCCATCAGTAAACGGCAAACCGGCATAGAAGGGTAGGCCTTGCGGCTTAACCTCGTCTCGTGCTGCATCATGCTGCTGAACGGCTGCCGGACACCGACACGGAAATGCTACGGGAGAAACTCTCTACAAAGAATGTATAAGAAAATCAGGCAAGAGCAGGGCGAAAGAAGGTACGATCGATTTTTCCAGCAGCTACCCATAGATCGCAATAGTATAGGACACATTCCTCCGCGCGGCCGGTTTGGCTTTGCCCGATGAAGCGAATAGTCTGCGGGGATGAGCCGACTGTGGCTATGTGGCCGGCCATTGCTCCGCTATCAAAACACCGCCTGAAGTATGATGACGGCGAGAAACGCAACACCGATGAACGCGGCGACCCGGACGACCAGACGATTGGCCTTTGCCAGCACGGCAGGTCGGACGTCCCGCTTGGGGTGAAACCGCTGCCGCCGCTTGAGGGTGCTGTGGGGCAAGCGTTTTTGCACCTCTGCCATTTATCGCCTCCGCTTGGATCATTCAGCCATTGTGCAACGTGATGCACCCTTCAGTTTATCACGCTTGGGCAGGGGATTGCCAACCGTGATTCCGTCCCGCGGCCGCAGCGAAATCGTCGCTTCGAGATTGGCTTTTAAACTTGGAAGGCCGATACATATCGACTGTCAGTCTTCGGTGTCCTCACCCTCTTCGGTCAGATCTTCGACCGGGACCAGGAAAACCACGAACTCGTCGTCGATGGTCCTTTCCGGATCGTCGTCGAATTCATAGGCGTGCTCGACTTCGCTTGCTTCTTCAGCAGTCGCCTTGCGCAGGCTGAGCGTCGCCTTGCGGTCCCACAGGGGCTTGCCCTCGGACTCAAGGATGGTCAGGTCGTCGCGAAAATCTTCCGCCTCGAAGAAATGCGTCGCTTCCTCATGATTCTTCGAGCGAAAGCTGGCGACGGCGCGGCCGGCGATTTCAACGGTAAAATAATCCATCCATCCCTCTTTATCTCCCCGAGTGCGATTGCGGCTCCGGGGTTATCAACAATGCCATCACCGGCTTCGTGCGCCTATAACAAAACGGCCCGGTTTCCCGGGCCGTCTGCGATTTTCGATAGTCGGGCGCTCAGATGAGCTTGGCGAAGGCGACTGCCGTGTCGGACATGCGGCTGGAGAAGCCCCACTCGTTGTCGTACCAGGACAGGACGCGCACGAAATTGCCTTCCATGACCTTCGTCTGATCGGTTGCGAAGATCGAGGAGTGGCTGTCGTGGTTGAAGTCGCGGGAGACGAGGGGCTCGTCGGTGTAACCGAGGATGCCCTTCAGCTTGCCGTTGGAGGCAGCCTTGATGGCTTCGTTGATTTCGCCGACCGTCGTGGCCTTCTTGGAGACGAACTTGAAGTCGACGACCGAGACGTTCGGGGTGGGAACGCGGATCGAGGTGCCGTCGAGCTTGCCCTTGAGGTGCGGCAGCACGAGTCCGACGGCCTTGGCGGCGCCCGTCGAGGTCGGGATCATGGAGAGGGCGGCAGCGCGGGCGCGATACAGGTCCTTGTGCATCGTGTCGAGCGTCGGCTGGTCGCCGGTGTAGGAGTGGATGGTCGTCATGAAGCCGTGGTCGATGCCGACGGCGTCGTCGAGAACCTTCACGACCGGTACCAGGCAGTTGGTGGTGCAGGAGGCGTTGGAGATGACCATGTGCTCCTTGGTGAGCTGGTCATGGTTGACGCCGAAGACGACCGTCAGGTCAGCGCCGTCGGCGGGAGCCGAGACGATGACGCGCTTGGCGCCGGCCGTCAGGTGGGCGGCGGCCTTGTCGCGGGCGGTGAAGATGCCGGTGCATTCCATGGCGATATCGACGCCGAGCTCGCGGTGCGGCAGCGTTGCCGGATCCTTGATCGCGGTGACCTTGATCGGCTTGCCGCCGCCGACGATGATCGTGTCGCCTTCGACCTTCACCTCGGCCGGGAACTTGCCGTGGATCGAGTCGTAACGCAGCAGATGCGCATTGGTCTCGACCGGACCGAGGTCGTTGATGGCGACGACCTCGATGTCGGTACGGCCGGATTCGACGATAGCGCGGAGGACGTTACGGCCGATGCGGCCGAAACCATTGATGGCAACCTTGACTGTCATGTTCATTCACTCCCGATAGAATAGGGCCCGATAGGCCGGGCGGCCTGGAATTGAGGAGATGGAGAGCGCCTCAAGGCGCTCTCATTAAAGCTTTGCTTCGGCGGCCGCAACGACAGCGTCGGCGGTGATGCCGAAATGCTTGTAAACGTCCTTGACCGGACCAGACGCGCCAAAACCCTTCATGCCGATGAAGCTGCCTTCCGGTCCGATGAAGGCGTCCCAGCCTTCGCGAACGGCGGCTTCGACGGCAATCTTGACCTGTGAGTTGCCGAGCACGTCCTTGCGGTAGGCGTCCGGCTGCTCGAAGAACAGTTCCGTGCAGGGCACCGAGACGACACGCACCGAAACGCCCCTGGCTTCCAGAGTTGCGCGGGCGGCAACGGCGATTTCGACCTCGGAGCCCGAAGCGAAGATCGTCACCTTGGCATCGGCATTGCCGGCAAGCGTGTAGGCTCCGAGTTCGCAGAGGTTCTTCGCATTATACTCTGTGCGGACGGTCGTCAGGTTCTGGCGGGTGAGAGCCAGAGCGGACGGGCGGTTCTTGCTCTTCATGGCGATCTGCCAGCATTCCGCCGTCTCGACGGCGTCGGCCGGACGGAAGACCTGCAGGTTCGGAACGGCGCGCAGCCCGGCGATCTGCTCGACCGGCTGGTGAGTCGGGCCATCTTCGCCAACGCCGATCGAGTCATGGGTCAGGACGTGGACGACGCGAATGCCCATCAGAGCCGAGAGGCGGATCGGCGGGCGGCAATAATCCGAGAAGATCATGAAGCCGCCGCCATAAGGGATGAGACCGCCGTGCAGCGAAATGCCATTCATGGCAGATGCCATGCCATGTTCGCGGATGCCCCAGTGCATGTAACGACCGGCGAAATCCGTCGGCGTGATCGAGTGCATCTGGCTGGTTTTGGTGTTGTTCGACGGGGTCAGGTCGGCGGAACCGCCTAGCGTTTCCGGCACGAAACCGTTGATGATTTCAAGCGCGTCTTCCGATGCCTTGCGGGTCGCAACCGTCGGCCTGGTTTCCGCGAGCTTCTTCTTGTAATCGTCGATCGCCTTGTCGAAACCTTCGGGCAGATCGCCGGCAAAACGGCGGGTGAACTCGGCCTTGGCAGGCGACTTGGCAAGCGTTTCTTCCCATGCCTTGACGATGTTGTCGGAGCGGGTGCCGGCCGCGCGCCATTCATCGAGAAGATCGGAGGGGATGACGAAGGGCTCGTACTCCCAATTCAGCGCCTTGCGGGTGGCTGCGATCTCATCGGCACCGAGCGGGCTGCCGTGAACCTTGTGGCTGCCGGCCTTGTTCGGGGCGCCGAAGCCGATCACCGTCTTGCAGGCGATGAAGGTCGGACGATCGGACTTGTGAGCGGCTTCGATCGCGTTGGCGATGGCGGCCTGATCGTGGCCGTCGATCTCGATCGTGTTCCAGTGAACGGCTTTGAAGCGGGCGATCTGATCGGTCGAGTCCGACAGCGAGACGGCGCCGTCGATGGTGATCGAATTGTTGTCCCAGAAGAGGATCAGCTTATTGAGCTTCAGGTGGCCGGCAAGGGCGATGGCTTCATGGCTGATGCCCTCCATCAGGCAGCCGTCGCCATTGATCACGTAGGTGTGGTGGTCCTGGAGGTCCGCACCGAATTCCTCGCGCAGCTTGCGTTCGGCGATCGCCATGCCGACCGCATTGGCGATGCCCTGGCCGAGCGGCCCGGTGGTGGTCTCGATGCCAGTTGCGTGGCCGTATTCAGGGTGGCCGGCGGTCTTGGAGCCGACCTGACGGAACTGCTTCAGGTCCTCGATCGTCATGTCGGGATAACCGGTCAGATACAGCAGCGAGTAGAGCAGCATCGAGCCATGGCCGGCCGACAGCACGAAGCGGTCGCGGTTTGGCCAATGCGGCTTCTTGGGGTCGAAGCGCAGATATTTGGTGAACAGGACCGTCGCCACATCAGCCATGCCCATCGGCATACCAGGGTGGCCGGAATTCGCCTTTTCCACGGCGTCCATGGCGAGGAAACGGATCGCGTTCGCCATCCGGTCGTTTTGTTGGAGAGAGGTCATGGCTTTTCTGCAAGCTCCGGGTGTCGGGGGATGGCCTCGAGCCTCCAAGACCATCGAGTGAAAGCGGCTGACACATAGCAGTTGGGGCTGGCGAGTCAATCAATGGCGGGGCAAAACCCAGCGGCCTGCGGCAATTTTTTGACATTTGATCGCGCAACTTTACAAAAGACCAAAGCGGCACGGCGGGCCTGCCCAAACGTTCATCCACAGATAGGCAGGCCGCCGGGTGACGGGATTTATTGACGGGCCGTTGGCGAGCTGCATATCCTCTTGAAATCAAAAGATCGGCAGATGTGGCCGATTCGCAGGTCCTGCACGGGAATCGGAAAGGCATGATGCCCACAGGCAAAACCATGGAAGCAGCGCTCGACGAATTGAGACAGGCGATTTCGAGCCTCGAGAACGCCGTCGACATGCGCATCGAGCGGCAGCGAGAGCAGGGTGAGATCGAGGGCGAGGTGCGACGTGTGCATGCCGACCGCTCCCGTCTGGCCCAGGAGCTCGATCAGGCCGAGTTTCGCGCCAACCGGCTGGAAGAGGTCAATCGTGAGGTATCGCGGCGGCTGGTGACGGCCATGGAGACGATCCGCGCGGTTCTGGACCGCTGATGAGAGAGAATTTGATATGGCGCAGGTGACGGTAACGATCGACGGCAAGGCTTATCGCATGGCCTGCGAGGAAGGGCAGGAGGATCATCTGACCGACCTCGCCACTCGTTTTGACAGCTATGTCGGCCATCTCAAGGGCCAGTTCGGTGAGATCGGCGATCTCCGGATCACCGTCATGGCCGGTATCATGATCATGGATGAGATTGCCGAGCTGACACGTCGCATCGCGGAGCTGGAATCCGAGCTCGAGTCGCTGCGCGGCAACCGCGACACCGTGCTTGCCGCGACTGCCCGCACCGAGGAAAGCCTCGCGGCGGCGCTCGGCGAGGTGTCGAGCCGCATTCGCGGCATCACCGACAAGCTGAATGGCCGGGCCGCCCCCGAACTCAATTGATGTCAATTAAATAGAGTCGGGCTGCGGTCGCCACTGGCGCGCCGGTGCAAACGACCTTATATATCGCGATGCGGTCTGCGCCTCTCGACAGGAACCACAATCCCTGGGGCCATACTCGATCCAAAGGGAGCTGTCCCTGTCCGGGCTCGTGGGCCTGGACACACGGTGCCCACCTACGTTTGTAGGCGCCCAGGATCGTAAACATCCATCGGTCGTCGTGGATCGCACTTTCTCTTTATCGTTGGCAGGGCGCCGGATGCAGGAGCGAACGTGAGTTGCACGTCCGCCCCTTTCAAGATGTCCTTATTTCTTCAGGCAAGGGTGACCTGGAAGACCTGGAACATCGTGTCGACGTCGGCGCCGCGTCCGCCTTGTAGGCTGCGCCCACCTGGAAGCCATCCTGTGTGAGGAAGTCGTTGTCGTTGGCGACAAACAGGAAGTAATCGTCCGGCGACTGCGGATCGAGAACGCTTGCAATGCCCATGGCTTCGATGACGCTTTGCGATCCCGGCATTCAGCGTCTTATCTCAGGCGACCGGATAGGGTCCTTCAGCGAAGACTTCGTCATGATAGCCCTTGGAGCCGACGTCGATCGCCAATGGGCTTCGCCATTCCCGGCGCTCGCGCAGGCAGTCGACCACGAAACGGAAATCATAGCGCGGCTGCCAGCCAAGTTCGCGCCTTGCGCGTTCGTTGACGTAGACGCGATCGAGCGTCGGGAACATTTTCCAGCCGCGTTCGGCGTAAAGCGTGTTTGCACCTGGAAACAGCCGCTCGACGACAGCAGGCGCGTCACGCCTGAGCTCAGCAACGTCGCCCGATAGAAACGGCGTCGTGGCCGAGATGATATAGCGGCCGAAGCCGATCGCCGGTGCCTTTTCGAGCGCCAGCAAATGGGCGCCGACCACGTCGCTGATATCGACGCGGCGATGAAGCAACTCGTTGGCCTGCGCATTTTCCGCCGAATAGCTGTTGCGAATCTCGGAATCATCATCGCTTTCGGGAAAGAAACGCGATGTTCTGAGGATGACGACAGGCAGGCGGAATTTGCGGGCGAAGAGTTCGCAGACGCCTTCGGCGGCGAGCTTCGTCACGCCGTAGATATTCTTCGCTATAGGAGGCACGTCCTCGGTGACCCACGCGGCAGGTTCGCCGGCGGCCGGCGTCAATGCGGCACCGAAGGCGCTGGTGGTGCTGGTGAAGACGAAGCTTGCAACGCCCGCGGCGGTCGCCTCTTCAAGCAGGTTCAGCGTGCCGCCGACATTGGTGTCGAGGAAATCGCGATTGCCGTGGGTCGCCACATGCGGCTTGTGGAGTGTCGCGGCATGGACGACATGGCTGATGCCCGACATCGCCCGCCGGATGAAGCCCCGGTCACCGATGGAACCAACCATATCGGTAAAAGCCGATGGCCTGATGTCGATGCCCCGCGCCCACCGGCTCTGAGCTCTCAAGCTGCGCATCAGCGCCTCGCCGAGATGGCCTGCGCTTCCCGTCACCAATATCATCATCGCATCCTCTCCTGACCGTGTCAGCGGCGGACGCTATAAAGACCGGTGTCGTGGGACAACGCATAAATTATGCACGGGCATGCAGGAAAGCTGCAAGCTCAGCGGATTGTGGTGACGAGGCGGCCAGCGCTGCCGTCGGAAAGCCTGATCCGCTCCCAGGTGACGCGGCCGGGGGCAATCGGCAGGCGTGCATTGCCGTTGGCGCCGGTATCGAAGGTCAACGACAGCAGCCTGCCCTCGTGCCAGCCTCTTACCTCCAGAGACTGTTCGGCGGCGGCGATCTCGGTGGAAGCGTAAGAGAAAAGAGAGCGGCCGAGAAAAGTGCTGAGCGGGGCGCGCCATTCCGCCTGCCGCAAGCGAGAGGCAGAAAGCAGCCGATGGGTGCTATCGCAGATCAGATGTACAGGCCGGACGGAATCCTCGACCAGGCGCCTTAAAGCCGCGTCGGCCGCAGCATGTTGCGGCGAGGCGAAGATCCGCTCCAGCTTGACGGCCTGTTCGGGCGAGGGGCCAAGCTGGCCGCGCTCCCAGCGCGAGACGGTCGCCTGGTTGACGCCGAGGAGTTCCGCAAGGTGCTGCTGCTTCATGCTGCGCAGCAACCGCATGCGGCGTATGCCGGCTCCTGATATCGTCATTTGTCGTGAGCTCCCATGCATCTCTGCCAGGATAGGAGTTCGGCGGGCCGGAAGGCAAGCCGATCCTCACGCCGGATCATTGTTCCGGCTGGTCTTCGAGATCGCTTCTTAGCTGATCGAGGATCGACAGGGCATGACCTGCATAGGCGCTGATCCAGCGGTCGTAGATATGCTTGATCGGCAGGCTGTTCAGGTGGTTCCAGCGTTCGCGGCCCTCCTTTCTGACGATGATCAGATCCGCTTCCTCAAGCACCTTCAGATGCTGCATCACCGTGCAGCGGTCCATTTCCGGAAACATTTCGCAAAGCGTTCCGGTGGTGCGGGGCGCGTCCTTGAGCAGGTCGAGAATCTCGCGGCGGCGATGATGCGCTAGCGCCTTGAAGACAGAGTTGTCGGTTGATTCGCTTGACATGTTATATTTTTATAACATAATGGCATCAGGCACAATGGAGAAGAGGAGAAGTGCCATGTCTCTCGGAATCCGCGTTTCCGGCCGGATCGGCCGTCCTGTTGCCGAAGTGTTCGATGCCGTCGTCAACCCGAAGAAGCTCAGCAGCTATTTCACCACGATCGGCGGGGCGAGCGCCCCGCTCGTTCAAGGCACGACAGTAACCTGGTGGAAGGATGCGCCGGTCGAGGTTGTTGAGCTTGTGCCGGAAAGCCGCATCGTGCTTCGCTGGGACGGCGGCACTGCTGAGGACAAGACAAGGTATAAGACGCTGGTGGAAATGAATTTCAAGCCGCTGGAGGACGGCGGCACGCTGGTGACGATTGCCGAGAACGGCTGGCGCGAGGACGAGGCCGGCCGGCGCGGCACCTATCTCAACTGCGAAGGCTGGACGCAGATGCTTTGCAGCATGAAGGCCTTCGTCGAATACGGCATCAATTTGCGCGACGGCATGTATCTCAGCGAGATGAAGGGCGAGCCGGCCAGCGCCCCGGATGTCTGACGAGGCTGTCTCGAAGGAGATCGGCGGCCATCGCCAGACTTTGCTTGCCTGTCACACTGCGGGTGCTAGTTTCCGGAGTCGATACTTCATCTCGGTTTCCAGGAGATTCATTATGCAGCTTGGTATGGTCGGTTTGGGCCGCATGGGCAATTATATGGTCCAGCGCCTGATGCGGGGCGGTCACGAATGCGTCGTCTACGACACCAGGCCCGAAAGCGTTGCCGATTTGGCAGGTCTCGGCGCGACCGGCAGCGCTTCGCTGGAGGAATTCGTCTCGAAGCTCACGCATCCGCGTGCGATCTGGCTGATGCTGCCGGCGGCGATCGTCGACAAGGTGCTGGCGAGCCTGGTGCCGCTGCTGCAGAACGGCGATATCGTCATTGATGGCGGCAATTCCTACTATCATGACGACATCCGCCGCGGCGCTGAGCTGATCACCAAGGGCATTCATTATGTCGACGTCGGTACCAGCGGCGGCGTCTTCGGCCTGGAGCGTGGCTATTGCCTGATGATCGGCGGCGAAAAGGGCATCGTCCAGCACCTTTCGCCGATCTTCGCGACGCTGGCGCCAGGGGCCGGCAAGACGGAGGCCTCGCCGAACCGCAGCGCCGAGGCGGCCGCGGCCAGCACCGCCGAACAGGGCTATCTGCATTGCGGCCCGCATGGCGCCGGCCATTTCGTCAAGATGGTGCATAACGGCATCGAGTACGGTTTGATGGCCGCCTATGCCGAGGGCCTCAACATTCTGAAACATGCCAATATCGGCGCCGCTTCGCATGATGCCGATGCGGAAACTGCGCCGCTCGCACATCCCGAACATTTCCAATACGACTTCAATCTGCAGGATGTCGCGGAAGTCTGGCGCCGCGGCAGCGTCATCACCTCCTGGCTGCTTGATCTCACCGCCGATGCACTGCATGCCGACCCCGCACTTTCGAAATTTGCCGGGCGGGTCTCGGATAGCGGCGAGGGCCGCTGGACGATCATGGCGGCAATCGATGAAAGCGTGCCGACGCCGGTGCTGAGTGCGGCGCTCTACGGCCGCTTCTCCTCGCGCGACAATGACGAGTTTGCCAATAAGGTGCTGTCGGCAATGCGGGCGGGTTTCGGAGGCCACGTGGAAAAGCCGGCTTCGAAATCCTGAGGCTCCCTTCACTGAGTCCAAGGCGACCGTCGCCCCGTAAATGGCGGATTGAAGGCGTGGCTCGGGCAGGCGACAGCCGCGGCTGTTCCTAGCCATCGGCATGGTTTTTCTACCGCTTGCTGGCGGCAGCAGTCGCGAGTATCCATTGCAAGATGTCGGCCTCGTTTCGTGCAAGCGCCGACACTTCGTTGGAGGGCGGTCGTGAAGCGTGACAGGGCAGGCGGCTTGACGGCCGCCATATCGGGCATATTGGCATTCATTGCGCTTTTCTCCGTGGCTTCGCCCAGCTTTGCCCAGGCCCAGCCGGCGCAAGCGCCAGCCGCGGCCAACCCGCCGGCCCAGGTGCGTGAGATGATGCAGCTAATGCAGACGCCCGAGGTCAAGCAATGGATGTCGACCCAGATGGCGGCGACGCCCGCGGGCGATACAGCGGCGGAAAACCAGATGTCCGTCTTGTCGGGTTTGCTGCAGCATTCCCGCCGTCATGTCTCGATGGTTTCCGATGCCGCGATGACGCTGCCCTCGCAGATTAGCAATGCATCCTCGCTGCTTTTCGGCGAAATCGCCGCCACTGGCCGGGTCCGTATGATCGCCCAGTTCCTGGCGATCTTTCTGCTGGGCGCGATCATTGAAAGCATTGCCCGCTATGCCTTCCGCCGCCGCCGTCGCCGTCTGGCTCAGATGGCAGGCATGCATCTGGCGCCACGCGTCATCCCGGCACTGATCTTCGCGGCGGCGACTGTGTTGACGCTGCTCAGCCTCTACTGGCCGCCGCTCAGCCAGAGTATCGCGATCGTCTGTGTCGTTGCGCTGATCGTCCAGCGTTTTACAATCTGCCTCGGCGGTGTGCTGGTCGATCTCATCGGACTGGCGCGAGCCGAGGAAGAACGGCAGGGCGTCCCCGCGCCGACCATGCCGGGACGTGCCGTCGCACTCTTCTGGTATCGCCGCTCTGCAACCTTCGTCATCTATTTTATCTTTGGCTGGGCGGCCATTCAGTCGATGGAGCCGCTCGGCTTTTCCCCGAGCGCCCGGCTGTTTGTGGGGTACATTCTCGGCATTGGACTGCTGCTGATCGCCATCGAGGCGGTCTGGTCGCGGCCTCATAAGGACGAGAAGCGCGGTCACGAGATTTCCTGGACGCTCACCGTTTATTTCCTGCTGCTCTGGGGCCTCTGGGTCACCGGCTTCAACTGGCTGCTCTGGCTCGGCATCTATGTGCTGATGCTGCCGCGGGTGCTCGCCGTCGCGACGATCGCGGTGAAATCGCTGCGGCAGACCGAGGCGAGTTTCCTTGCCACGCGCCGCATCGCCACCGTGTTGCTTGATCGCGGTGTGCGTGCGCTGATCATCGCAATCGCGGCAATCTGGCTCGGTCGATTGCTTGGTGTCGGCGCTGACACGATGGCTGCCGGCGACAAGATGGTCGACAAGATCGCTCGCGGCGTCATCGGAGGCATTGTCATCCTGCTTGCGGCTGATCTGCTCTGGCACGTCGTCAAAGCCTATATTGACGGCAAGCTGCTCGATTCACCCCTGGATGGTACCGCGACGGACGAGGAAAAGGCGAAACATGCGCGGATCCAGACGCTACTGCCGATCTTCCGCAATATCCTTGCCGTGGTTATCGCTGTCATCGCGGTTCTGATGGTGCTCTCCGGCCTCGGCATCGAGATCGGGCCGCTGATTGCCGGAGCCGGGGTCGTCGGCGTTGCCGTCGGCTTCGGCGCCCAGACGATCGTCAAGGACGTCATCAGCGGCATGTTCTATCTCTGGGACGATGCTTTCCGCGTCGGCGAATATATCGAAAGCGGCAGCCACAAGGGCGTCGTCGAAGCCTTCAGCCTGCGATCGGTGAAGCTCAGACATCATCGCGGGCCGCTGACAACAGTGCCGTTCGGCGAACTCGGCGCGGTGAAGAACTTGAATCGCGACTGGACGATCGACAAGATCAGCCTAAACGTCAAATACGACACCGATCTCGTTAAGGCGAAGAAGGTGATCAAGCAGATCGGCCAGACACTGCTCGAAAACCCGGAATTCGGCCCGCACATCATCGAGACACTGAAGATGAAGGGCGTCGAGCAATTCGGAGAATTCGCAATCGAGATCCGCCTGTCGATGATGACGAAGCCCGGCGAGCAATTCGTCATCCGACGCAACGCACTGGCGATGATCCGCAACGCCTTCAAGGAAAGCGGCATCGAGTTCGCCGTGCCGACGGTGCAGGTGGCGGGCGATCGAGAGGCCGATTTGGAGGCTGCCGTCGCGCGTTACGCTTCTCATATGCGAGCCAACGGCGAACCGGCTGCATGAATGCCGCCACCTGAACCTCATTACCGCCGCAAGGCATTCAAGCTTACGAAAATGCAATGTGCCATCAGGTATTCCTGCGCAAATTCGCCCCAATTGAAGATGATTGAGGCGCAGGCGGCGGGGTCGGGTAGCGTCGGCATGGCTTCATAGAGCTTCTATGCCCGTCATGTTACGTCTTCGAAAAATGATTCCCGTCGAATTGGAAACTGCGCAGGTAAGAGATGTCGGGTCACGGCAATTTGGAAGAGATCGAGGCGACGGACGGGTTTTCTTTTCGCACGCTTTTCAGACGTTACAGAACGCCGCTCACTGCGGCAGCGACGCTTATCGTCTTCTGTCTCGTCGGTTACGCGATCATGCAGCTTACCAACGAGGTGCGCTATGACGATGTCGTCGCAGCGCTGGCTGCGACGAGGCCGAGCGCGATCCTGCTTGCTCTGTTCTTCACGGCGCTGAGTTTCCTTTCGCTGGTCTTCTATGATCTCAATGCGATCGAATATATCGGCAAGAAGCTGCCCTTTCCGCATGTGGCGCTGACGGCATTCAGCGCCTATGCCGTCGGCAACACCGCCGGCTTCGGCGCACTGTCGGGCGGGGCGATCCGCTATCGCGCCTATACGCGCCTCGGGCTCTCGCCGGAAGATATCGGCCGCATCATCGCCTTCGTCACGCTCTCCTTCGGCCTTGGGCTGGCGGCCGTCGCGTCGATCGCCCTCATCATCATCGCCAGCGAGATCGGGCCGCTGGTCGGTGTCAGTCCATTTCTTCTGCGGCTGATTGCCGGCTCGATCATCGCCATTCTCGGGGCTGTAATGATCATCGGCCGCGAGGGTCGTGTGCTCGATTTCGGGGCCGTGGCAATCCGCCTGCCGGACTCGCGCACCTGGTCGCGCCAATTTCTGGTCACCGCCTTCGATATTGCCGCCTCCGCGTCGGTGCTCTACGTGCTCTTGCCGCAGACGGCGATTGGATGGCCGGTCTTCCTCGCCGTCTATGCGATCGCCGTCGGTCTCGGCGTGCTCAGCCACGTTCCCGCCGGGCTCGGCGTGTTCGAGACCGTGATCATCGCTTCGCTCGGCAGCGCGGTGAATATCGACGCGGTGCTGGGATCGCTGGTGCTCTACCGGCTGATCTACCATGTCTTGCCGCTGTTGATCGCCGTGCTCGCGGTCTCGGCGGCGGAGTTGCGCCGTTTCGTCGATCACCCCGCCGCCTCCAGCGTCCGCCGTATCGGCGGACGGCTGATGCCGCAGCTGTTGTCAACCTTGGCGCTGCTGCTCGGCGTCATGCTGGTGTTTTCGAGCGTCACGCCGACGCCGGACCAGAACCTGGAATTTCTTTCCAACTATCTGCCGTTGCCGATGGTCGAAGGGGCGCACTTCCTCTCCAGCCTGCTCGGGCTCGCGCTGGTGGTCGCGGCGCGCGGCCTCGGTCAGAGGCTCGACGGCGCATGGTGGGTGGCCGTGTTTTCGGCCGTTGCCGCATTGACCTTGTCGCTTCTGAAGGCGATTGCCCTCGTCGAAGCAGCCTTTCTCGCCTTTCTCATCTTCGGGCTCTTCGTTAGCCGGCGGCTCTTCACCCGGCATGCATCGCTGCTCAACCAGGCGATGACGGCATCCTGGCTGATGGCGATCGCCGTGATCGTCGTTGGCGCCGTCGTCATCCTGCTCTTCGTCTATCGCGATGTCGAATACAGCAACGAACTCTGGTGGCAATTCGAATTCACCGCCGAGGCGCCGCGGGGACTGCGCGCCTTGCTCGGCATCACCATCATCTCCTCGGCGATCGCCATTTTCAGCCTGCTCCGACCGGCTGCTTTCCGGCCCGAGCCGGCGACAGAGGAGGCGCTGACGCGTGCCGTCGACATTGTCAGGAAGCAGGGCAATGCCGATGCCAATCTGGTGCGCATGGGCGACAAGAGCATCATGTTTTCGGAAAAGGGCGACGCTTTCATCATGTACGGCCGGCAGGGCCGCTCATGGATCGCACTGTTCGACCCGATTGGCGATCATCGCGCCGTGCAGGAACTTGTCTGGCGGTTCGTCGAAGCGGCGCGCGCTGCCGGCTGCCGCGCCGTCTTCTACCAGATTTCGCCGGCGCTGCTTTCCCATTGCGCCGATGCCGGCCTCCGCGCCTTCAAGCTCGGCGAACTGGCGGTGGTTGACCTCCGGACCTTCGAAATGAAGGGCGGCAAATGGGCGAACCTTCGCCAGACGGCGAGCCGAGCCCAGCGCGACGGGCTGGAATTCGCGGTGGTAGAGGCCGAGGACGTGCCTGATATCATCGATGATCTCGCCGCCGTTTCCACGGCCTGGCTCGAACATCACAATGCCAAGGAAAAAGGCTTCTCGCTCGGTTCCTTCGATCCCGATTACGTTTCCTCGCAACCGGTCGGCATCCTGAAGAAGGACGGCAAGATCGTCGCCTTCGCCAATATCCTCGTCACCGAATCCCGGGAGGAGAGCACGATCGATCTGATGCGCTTCTCGCCGGACGCGCCGAAGGGCTCAATGGACTTTCTCTTCGTGCAGATCATGGAATATCTGCGTAACCAGGGTTTCACCCACTTCAATCTCGGCATGGCGCCTCTCTCCGGCATGTCGAAACGCGAAGCAGCGCCCGTCTGGGACCGTATCGGTAGCACCATCTTCGAGCACGGCGAGCGCTTCTATAACTTCAAAGGCCTTCGGGCATTCAAATCCAAGTTTCATCCGCACTGGCAACCGCGCTATCTTGCGGTTTCCGGAGGAGGCAATCCGATGATCGCGTTGATGGACGCGACATTTCTGATCGGGGGCGGATTGAAAGGGGTAGTGAGAAAATGATCAGGACAATCCTTCTTGCCACGGCATGCGTCTGCATGCTCGCGGCCGCGCCGGCTGATGCCGCCGAGGAAACCACGCAGAGCTTCGAAAGTGGACTCATCCCATCGCCGCACATCTTCCTGCCGGAAGGGGAGGTGAAGGGCACCGTGATGCTGATCTCGGATGCCGCCGGCTGGGGCGATTATGAGAAGGCCGAGGCCGACAGGCTGGTCGCCGAAGGCGCTGTCGTCATCGGCGTCGACTTTCCCTCTTATATGCAGGCGCTCAGCCGCTACGACGTCAGCCTCAACGACGGCTGCATCTACATGGTCTCGGATATCGAATCGCTGAGCCAGCAGGTTCAACGCGCGACCGGCAACAATGCCTATCACCTGCCGATCGTCGCCGGCATCGGCGAGGGCGGCGCCTTGGCCTTGGCGATCGCGGCTCAGACGCCGGATGCGACGATCGGTCAGACGCTTGCGGTCGATCCGCTGGCCGGCATTCCGCTAACCAAGGAGCTTTGCACGCCGGCTTCCAAGAAGGTGATCGGCCAACGCACGGTCTATGGCCTCAGCGACGGCGCCCTGCCGGATCCGATCATATCAGTTTTCACGCCTAAAGCTGACAAGGACGGCCGGGCGCATGCCGAGGCGCTACAGAAAGCCCATTCCGAGATCGAGATCCGCGATTCCACAGACGATGCACAGACGGTATTCGGCGACACGCTCGATGACCTCGTCACTGCCTCCGGCGCCTTCGGCAATCCGCTCGGCCTGCCGCTGGCGGTGCTGGAAGCAACGCCTGCCTTTGATACGATGGCCGTGATCTATTCCGGCGACGGCGGTTGGCGCGACATCGACAAGGAGGTCGGCGGCACGCTGCAAAAAGAAGGCATTCCCGTCGTCGGCGTTGATTCACTTCATTATTTCTGGTCGGAGCGCAAGCCCGAGGAGACAGCCAACGATCTTTCGAAGATCATCGATTTCTATCGTAAGCAGTGGAAGGTGAAGCATGTTCTGCTCGTCGGCTACTCTTTCGGCGCCGATGTCGTGCCCGCCACCTATCAGCTTCTCAAACCGGCCGAGAAGTCCTCCGTGGTGCAGTTGTCGCTGCTGTCGCTCTCGCACCAAGTTGATTACGTCATCTCCGTTCTCGGCTGGCTCGGCCAGAAGACCGAAGGGGCAGGGGGAGATCCGATCAGCGACCTGAAGAACGTCGATCCGAAGTTGGTGCAGTGCATCTACGGCAAGGAAGATGACGATGATGTCGCTTGTCCGGCACTCAAAAATAGCGGCGCCGAAGTGGTCGAACTGCCCGGCGACCATCATTTTGATGAGAACTACGATCTTCTCACCAAGTCAATCATCGATGGGCTGAAGAGACGGCTGCAGGATTAACGCATCAGCCGTTCTTCACTCCAGCCGAGTTCGGCGAGTTCCCTGCCGCGAAACCGCGCATCATCGGCGACGATGAATTCGTCGAGTTGCGGCGGGGTAACGCTGGTGCCGGCAAGCATCGCATGGACCTGGCCGCGATGATGGGTCTGATGCTGAAAAAGGTGGGCAAGCACGTCGTCCGTCCGCTCCTGCTGAATACGATCGCCGCGATGGAGACTGACGATCGAGATCAGCCTTTCCGGCGTCAGGACTTCGCAAAGGTCGATCAGGCGCTGATCGACCTTTGCCTGCGCTTGGGTCAGTGACTCGACATCGTCGAAGGGTTCGTCCACCTCGAAAGCCTGGAAGCCGAGCGTGCCACCTTCCATGCCGTCGACATAGAACCAGTCGACGGTGATGATATGATTCAGGGTCTCCTTGATCGACGGAAAGAAGCTCGTGCGCGGCGCTTCGAATTCGCCCGCCTTCAACGCCGCGCAGGCGTGAAGCAGCCGGTGGTTGGCAAGGGCGTTGTTATAGGCAAGCTTGCGAAACGCCCTGGCGGGATCGAAGGTCGACATCGGCGGCTTTCCTCTTTCAGCACTCCGGAATGTTTGCGTCAGTCATCGAGATTGCCGTCGCGCCAGACGAGATGACGTGGTGCCCCGGGCAGGTTCTCGATTTCATCAGCGATGAAATAGGGCGGGATGTCGAGCGCGGTCAGGGCCGCGCGCGTTGCCGGCACCTATTTGAATTAGGTATGGTTGTCGCCATCTTCGACGCGATGGATGATCTCATGCGGCTGAAAGGGAAATTCCGCCGGGATTTCCATCAGATAATAGAAGCCGAGTTCATGCCAGTCGCGTTGTTCGTAGTGGAAAAAGTTCTCGACGATCCAGAGCAGGCGCAAGACGGTGACCTTGAGGCCAAGCTCCTCCATCATCTCGCGTTTCAGCGTTTCCTCCGACGTCTCGCCGATTTCCGCCCGACCGCCCGGAAAGGTCCAGAAGGGCTCGTGCACGGCGCGATGAACAAGCACGTGCCCATCGCGAAAGCCGAGGCCGGCAATACGGTAGTTTAAACGCGCAGCACCCTGAGTCAGGCGGATGGGAGTGCGCTTGCTCATGTCGTTCTTATCCGAGATCGATTACGACGATTTCCGGTGGTACGCCGAAGCGGACAGGAGCAATGGAGCAGCCGAGCCCACCGGAAACGATGATATTGCGCCCCTCCTCGACGATATGGCCATAGGCGTAGCGATCGCCGTAGCGCGAGGGGACGATTGGTGAACGGCCGAAGAACCGGATCTGTCCGCCGTGGGTGTGACCCGAGAGCGTCAGCGAGACACGCTCGGGCACGCGGGGAAAGATATCGGGCTCATGGGCAAGCAGGATGACGGGCGCGTCATCGGTGACCTGAGCCATCGTTCCATCGAGATCGTCGAGGCCGGTCATGCGCGTGCGACCCCATTTCCTGCCCGGGAGCAGCGCCAGCTGATCTTCGAGCCCTGCGAGCCAGAAGCCGCGGCCATCCTTTTCGAGCCGGACGGCGCGGTTGCTGTAGACAGGGATGCCGACATCGGCAAGAGCCCGGTGCCCGAAGGTTTCCATCCCGCCGGTCTTCTGGGCGGTCCTGTCTTCCCACCAGTCGTGATTGCCCATGATTGCGTGGACGCCGAGTGGTGCCTGGAGTGCGGCCAGCGCCTTGGACCATTGGCTCGAATGCACGTACTGCGTCACCATGTTCATGCCCGAGGCGTAATCGCCGAGCAGGACGGTCACGTCGCCTTCGAGTTCGTTGGCCCGGTGGCAGATCGAGGTAATGCGGTTTGCCGACATCCAGGGTTCGCAGGCATGGATATCGGCGAGTGCGACAACGCGAAGCTTCAGCCCCGATGTCCATCCCGGCGGCGTCAGTCGGTAGCGGGTGATGCCGAGCCGCGCCAGCGGTTCATAGGCGAAGGCATAACCGCCGAGCGCCATGACGCCTGCGACACCCCCGCCAAGAACCTTGAAAAATCCGCGGCGGGTGATCACTCAGTCGTCCTCCTGGAACAGCCGGAACTGCGCAGCCTCCATCTCCTTGGGCGGTTGCATTCCCAGATGTTTCCACGCGATTGCGGTCAGAACGCGGCCGCGCGGCGTACGCTGAATGAAGCCCTGCTGGATCATGTAGGGCTCGATAATGTCCTCGATCGCGTCGCGCGGTTCCGAAAGGCCGGCGGCGATGGTTTCGATACCGACCGGTCCGCCGCCGAAATTGACTGCGATCATGTTGAGGTAACGTTTGTCGAGCTGATCGAAACCGACATTGTCGACCAGCAGGCGGGTCAGCGCTTCGTCGGCGATCTCGCGGGTGACGGCCTCGGCCCTTGCCACTTCGGCGAAATCACGCACGCGCCGCAGCAGCCGGCCCGCAATGCGCGGCGTGCCGCGGGCCCGCCTGGCGATCTCGCGGGCGCCTT